>JAZGDQ010000434.1:0-2666 GCA_036477985.1 bacterium | reverse complement strand
ATAGATTCAACTGGGATTGTGAGTATAAACCCTAACGTTGCGAACGCAACGGGATAGCCTGGCGTCCCCAAGGGGATTTGAACCCCTGTTGCCGGCGTGAAAGGCCGGTGTCCTGGGCCAGGCTAGACGATGGGGACGCGAAGGGGGTCCTCCGGCGGGGGGCGCCCGCTCCCTCCGCCCGGGGCGCGGCCGGCCCCGAAAGCGATAGCCTTATACTGGCTTTCCCTCCTCCCGTCCACTTCTCCCGCCCGGGCCGAAAGCGCCCCGCCCGGGCCGAAAGCGCCGCCTGGGCCATCCGGCTGCCGGGCCTTCCCGGCCCCCGCGCCGACCTCAGTCCGGCCCCAGCTGGAGAGTGACGAGGAGGGCGCCCCCCACGGTGAGGATCGCGCCCGCCGGAATCCGCCAGGTGATCCGCTCCGCCCGGCGCAGGAAGATGAGCGCCAGGAGGACGGTGAAGAGCGGGGCCATCTGGACGAAGGGGAGGACGCGGTAGACCTCCCCGCGCTGGAGGGCGTGGGCGTAGAGGAAGATGCCGCTCCCCGCCGCCAGGCCGCAGGCGAGGAAGGCCGGCAGCGCCCCCCGCACGTCTCCCGGGTCCTTTCCCCCCCGCAGCGTCCAGGCCGTGTAGAGCCCGACGAGGAGGAGGGCCGAGGCGACCCCGATGAAGGAGGCGGCGAGGACGTCGGGAAAGCCGGCGAGGCCCCTGCGCCAGGAGATGGCCGCGAAGCCCGACATGAGGGCGGCGCCGAGGGGCCACAGGGCGTCCACCCGCCGCCACCGGCCCTCGGTCTTTCCCGAGGAGACGAAGGCGATTCCCGCCGCCACAAGGGCGACGCCCATCAGGTGATACCACTCCGGCCGCTCCCCCAGGATGGGGATGGCCAGCAGGGCGCCGAAGAGGGGGGAGCTTCCCTTGATGGGGGACGCCCGCGCCACCCCGATCTTGTGTATCCCGATCATGAAGAAGATCATGAAGAGGCCGGGGTTGAAGGCCCCCGCCGCCATCACCCAAAGGTGCTCGATCCGCCAGGAGGGAAACTCCAGATCCAGGAAGGGGAGCAGAAGGGCGAGAAGGAGGAGCTCGCCCACCAGGATGATCGTCGCGCCCACGAAGGCGTTGGCGCGCTGGAGGCCGAAGCGGGCGAACATGTCCGCCGAGGCGAAGCAGACCGCCGAGGTGAGGGCGAAGCCGAAGGCCGCGTCGAGGGCCACTAGGGGCGCCCCGCCCGGGCCCGGGCTCCGCATCGGGTGCTCACGCGCATTGCGCTCCTAGCCTAGCCGCCGCGCCGGGAGGCCGCCGGAGCCGCGCGAGAAAAATCCGCCCGCCGGTAGCGGACGGAACAGATTATACAGGGAATCGGATCGGGGGGAATCCCCCGGCGCCTTTTCGCGCGGTGAGAAGAAAAGCCCCCGGCTCAAAAATCTCCGGGGGCGAAGCCGGGCGTTCGGCGGAGGGCCTCTTTGATCTCCTCCCGCTTGTGCTTGAGGGTGGTGGTGCGCGGGAGCGTCTCGCCGGGCCAGAGGTGGAAGTCCGCCACCCGCTTGTAGTCGGCGAGCCCGGCGCACAGGCGGTTCAGCTCCGCCCGGACGGCCTCCCGCGCTTCCCCCTCCCCTTCGGGAAGGCCGGCCTCCGGATCCGGCACGATGACCGCGAAGACATCCTCCCCCCCGCGGGGGCTCTTCTTCCCGACGACGCAGACGTCCGCGAAGAGCGCGCTCCCGGCGAGCTCCTCCTCCACCTCCTCGGGATAGATGTTCTTCCCCGCCTCGGAGACGATGACGTTCTTCACCCGCCCGCAGATGGTGAGGTAGCCGCCCGGGCCGAGGCGGCCGATGTCCCCGGTGCGGAACCAGCCCTCTTGAAGAACCTCGGCCGTCAGCTCGGGGTTCTGGAAATAGCCCCGCATCACGTTGGGGCCGCGGATGCGGATCTCCCCCTCCCCCTCGGCCCCTCCCTCGACGGGCGCGAGGCGCACCTCCACGCCCGGGAGGGGAGGCCCCACCGTGCCGATCCGGTTGCCGGCGCCGGGACGGTTCGCGTGGGTGATGGGGGAGGTCTCGGTCAGCCCGTAGCCCTGGATCACCTCCACCCCGAGGGCGAGCAGGTCCCGCGCCACCTCGGGGTCGAGCGCCGCCCCCCCGGTCGCGAAGTAGCGCAGATCGGGGCTCAGCCGGCGGCGCACCTGGGGGAAGAGGATTCCGCCGAGGCGGATTCCGGCCCCCAGGGCCGCCTTTGAGAGCGGGAAGAGGACCCGGAACATCGCCCCCCGCAGGCCGCCGAGCGAAAGGGCCGCGCCGAGGATGCGCTTGTGGATGAGGCGGGCGAGGGCGGGGACCATGAGGCAGATGGTGACGCCCTCGCGCTGCATGGACTCGACCAGGACCCGCGGATTGAGGGAGGCGAGGTAGAAGATGCGCGCGCCGGAGATGAGGGGGATGAGAAACCCGCCCGTGCTCTCGAACATGTGGTGGAGCGGGAGGATGGAGAGGAAGACGTCCTCCGGGCCGCAGACGAAGGCGTCGAGGGCGGCCTGGGCGTTTGAGGCGATGTTCCCGTGGGTGAGCATCACCCCCTTGGGGGTCCCCGTCGTGCCCGAGGAGAAGGAGATGACGGCCAGATCGTCCGGCCCGCGCTCCTCCCCCGGCAGGCGCCCGGCGCCCCCAAG
>JAZGDQ010000433.1:0-9034 GCA_036477985.1 bacterium | reverse complement strand
TTTTTTCACCCGTTTCATTTTTTTGCCGCACGCAGGGCACTTCACAGGGAATGCTCCTTTTTCTATTTTCGTTCCTTCCCTTTCGGGCGGATGAAGCTTACATGACGGTGATCAGATACAAATCGCTCAAAATTTCATCGAAAGAGAAAACCAAGGCCAAAGGATCTTGCTCAACGTCTGTTCCATTCACCATGTACCTATAATTTTGGTGATCTTCGTCGAAGTTTACGTTTCGGCTCGCTTTTCCGTTCATGAGCAAGTATTGAACGTCATTCATGGTGACGTTCCTCTCCCGCATTCGCCTCTGAAAATGCCGAAGCGGGACAGCTGCACCCCTTATCCATAAAGTGATAGCCCGTTGATGGGCTTCTTCAGGCGAGAGTTTTTTCTGCGCCATCGTCCCAATCCCAATTTTAACCCCACTTGACTTTAAGTCAAGTGTAAAAATTCCAATATTTTCGGCGTTTTTTCGGTTTTGGAGGGGAATATCCCTTCAAAATGCACCCCGTAAATAAAAGGAGGGGCCGGAGCCCCGCCCTTTTCTTTCCCGAAATTCCCGGGAATTTTCTGCTTGGGCGCCAGTCGGAATGGCGCGCCCGGAGCCTTTGCGATAGCCCCTACCCCTCCCGCGTGACGATGTCGACCTCCGCGTTCAGCGTCTTGTGGACGGGGCATTTGTCGGCGATCTCGAAGAGGCGCGCGCGCTGGGCCTCGTCGAGGTCGCCGGTGAGGACGATCTCGCGCTCGATCCGGTCCACCCATCCCGCCTCGGTCTCGCAGGCCGCGCAGTCCTCGGCGTGAATCTTCTCGTGGCGAAGGCGAACCTCCACCCCCTCGAGGGGCCACTCTCTCCGGTCGGCGTACATCCTGAGCGTCATCGAGGTGCACGTCCCCAGGCTCGCGAGCAGGAAGTCGTAGGGGGAGGGCCCGGTGTCCAGGCCCCCCGCGGCGCGGGGCTCGTCCGCCGCGAGGGCGTGCGCCCCCGCCTCCACCCGGTTGGCGTACCTCCCCTCGCCGGTCTCGGCGACGACGACTTTCCATCCATCGGCGGCGTTCATCCCGGTTCTCCCTAGAGGAGGGTGTAGCGGGGCTTCTCGGCGCGGATCTCGAACCGCTGGCGGCCGATCTTCTGAATCTCCCCCTCGATGACGTCCCCGGCCTCCAGGTACTTCCCCCAGACGGCGGCGTTCCCGGGCGGCGAGCCGGTGGCGATGATGTCCCCCGGCTGGAGGGTGGCGATGGAGGAGAGGTAGGCGATCTGCTCGTCGATCTTCCACACCATGTCCCCCGTCGTGGCCTTTTGGCGCAGCTCCCCGTTCACCCAGAGCCTGAGGCGCAGCTTGTGGGGGTCCACCCCCTTCTCGGGCAGGAGGATGTAGGGCCCCACCGGGGCGAAGCCGTCCGGCGCCTTCATGGCGTACCAGTCCACGAACCGCCCGCCGGCGCCCAGCGTCCCGCGGTCGCTCATGTCGTTGAACAGGGTGTACCCCCCCACGTGGCTCATGGCCTTTTCCTTGGGGATGTGGCGGCCGCCCCGCCCGATGAGCACGCCCAGCTCGAGCTCGTAGTCGAGCTTGTCCATCGCGGGGGAGACGGTGATGGGGTCGTAGGGCCCGCTCACGCTGGTGGGGGGCTTGAGGAAGCAGTAGAGCGGAAGCTCCTCCTTGAAGTCCTTCATCTTGGCGCCCGCCATCTCGGCCGCGTGGGCGGCGTAGTTGCGCGCCATGCAGAAGAGGGTCTGGGAGACGATGGGCGGGAGCACGTGCACGTCCGCGGGGTCGTAGACCACCTGCATCCCGTCGAAGCGGATCTCCTTGCGCTGGCGCTTGGTCTGGCGCAGGGCGGCGAGGGCGTCCTCGGCGACGGCGCGCCCGCTCTCCAGGGAGGCGAGGAAGTCCTCGCAGGTGAGGGGCGTCTCCGCCTCGGCGCGCTCGAGGGCGTCCATGGGGGAGAGGTCCCGGAAGGAGAGTGCGTAGGCCAGGCGAAGGTCGGCGATCTTCTCCCCGAAGAGAACCCCGACGCGGGGGTCCCCGCCCAGGCTGAATGTGCAGATTCGCATGGCGATTGGCTCCTCGGATGGCGAAGGCCGGGATGGGACGCGTGAAGAATGGAGAGGATCATACCACTCCCGCCGCCCGAGGGAGAGCGGGGCGCGGCGGCCCTGCCGCGGGGAGGAGTCCCCGGCGGGGCGCCGAGTGAGCGCGCCGGCGCGAAAGCGCTCCTTGGGGCGAAATGCGGCGCCCCGGGGATGCGGAGGGGGTCTTCTAGAGGCGCGAGCGCCCCTTCCTCAGCGGCTCCACCTCGCGGGCCTTCCGATCCCGCTGTAGCCGGTGCTGTTCGGCTTGGGGAGGTCGGGGGAGTCGGGGACCGAATTCTCCAGCTCCAGGAACCGGGCCTTGCGGCAGATGGCCCCGTACATTCCGCCCACCGCGAAGCAGCGGTACATCTCGCCCGACTCGAGGTCGAGGCGCCAGGCGTTCGCCACCGTCTGGCCGGGGGTCGCGGCGATCTGGTAGCGCTGCGCGCCGGGGGCGGCGCGGCCGGGCACGCTCTCTCCCATGTTGGCCAGGATGAAGGAGCCGCCGATGATGGCGGCGGAGACGACGATCGCTTGCGGATAAGTCATCTTTCCTCACACCTCCTCTCTCGTTCTCTCGGGCGGGGAGGGGGGGCCGTGCGGACCTCCCCTCCCGGACGTCGCGGCTGCATATAAGTGATTACGGTGAACGGGCGGGTTTTATTCCATCGGAGGGAGAAATAAAGGCGGCGGCGCGCTGCGCATGGGCGGCGCGCCCCTCTTTTACACCACTCCCTCTTCCTTGAGCCGCTCCAGCTCGGCGGGCTTCATCCGCAGGAGGCCGCAGTAGATCTCCTCGTTGTGCTGGCCCACGAGGGGGGCGGGCCGCCCGTAGCCGCCGGGCGTCTCGCTCAGCTTGATGGGGAAGCCCTGGGCGCTCACGTCCTCCAAGGGTCCGAGGGTGGGATGGGGGAGGTCCCCGAGCATCCCCCGGGCGCGCAAGTGGGGCCAGGCCTTGATGTCCTCGATGTTGCGGACGATCTCGCAGATGACCTCGAAGCCGCGCAGATGGCGCACCGCGTCCTCGGGCGTGCGCTCCCGCGTCCACTCGGAGATGAGCGCGTCGATCTCCTCGTTGTGGGCGAGGCGGCCGGTCATGTCCTCGTAGCGCGAATCGCCGATGAGCGCCTCGCGCCCGATGGCCCGGAGGAGGTTGTGCCAATGGGCCGTCGTCCCGGTGACGATGACGATCCACCCCTCCTTGGCGGGATAGGAGTTGAAGGGGGAGAGGCGCATGATGCGGTTCCCCATCCGCTCGGGGAGGCCGAGCCGCTCGTAGCAGTCCATCGGCTCATCGAAGACGAGGGAGAAGAGGCAGTCCACCATCGAGATGTCCACGTGCTGGCCCTCGCCCGTGCGCTCGCGGTGGTAGAGGGCGGTGAGGATGCCCCCGAAGGCGAAGACGCCGCCGATGCTGTCGGCCAGGGCGGAGCCGGCCTTGGTGGGGGGGCCGTCGGGCATGCCCGTCAGGTTCATGAGGCCCGAGGCCGCCTGGGTGACGGCGTCGTAGCCCTTGAGGGAGGCGTCGGGGCCGGAGGAGCCGTAGCCGGTGATGGAGCAGTAGACGAGGCCGGGGTTGCGGGGCCGCAGGGCGGGGTAGTCGATATGGAGCCGCTTGGTCACCCCCACCGAGAAGTTCTCGACGAGTACGTCGGAGCGCCCGGCGAGGTCGTAGAAGATCTCCCGCCCGCGGGGCGCCTTGATGTTGAGGGTGACGGCCTTCTTCTCGCGGGCGCGCTTGAGGTAGGCGATCCCGATGTCGTCATCGTTCTGGCGGTGGAAGGAGACGCCCTTGGGCCCGGCGTAGGGGGGGCTCGACGCCACCGGATCCCCCGTCGCGGGGTTGTCGATCCGGATCACCTCGGCCCCGAGACCGGCCAGGAAGAGGGTGGCCTGGGGGCCGGAGAGATATTGGGTCAGGTCGAGGACACGCAGCCCCTCGAGCGGCTTGCGCATGCGGCGGGCTCCCCGGGCGTCTCAGCCCCCCAGCAGGATTTTCCGGACCTGGGGGGCGGCCTCGCGGGCGCGGGCTTCGATCTCCTCGTCGGCGATCGTGCTCAGCGGATGGGCGATGACGACCGGATCGAGCGACTCCATCCCCAGGGCGGCGCGCTGCACGTGCGCCTCGTGGAGGAAGACCCCGGTCACGATGACGGCGGTGGGCGCCCCCAGCGCCTCCAGGGCGATCGCGTCGTGCATACAGCACGACGTGCAGGAGCCTCAGTCCCCGATGGCGGTGAGGACGGCGTCGTTCTCGCGGGCGATCTGCGCGATCAGCTCGGGCGCGGCGTTCTTCGAGAAGCTCTCCTTCTTGTAGAAGCGCGCCTCGCCGGTGAAGCCCTCGGCCTCGAGGAGGGAGAGGGTCTTCTCGAGGAGCTTGCGCCCGTTCCACTTCGTGTTGTCGAGGACGCCCAGGCGAAGGCCGGCGAGGGTGGCCGCGCGCGGGGCGGCGGGCCGGGGCTCGGCCTCGACCGCGCCGCGCGGGTCGTAGACGATCTGGCCCGTCTCGAGTCGGGTGCTGCTCATTTTTCTCCTCCTTGCAGTTTCCCTCCCCCGGAGGGAGGGGGAGAACCCAGAGCTTCTCGGAGAGGAGGGCCATAAAAGCCCCCCGGCCGCTTACAGCAAACAGGTCCCGTCCACGCAGACCTCTCCCCCGGCGGGCGCCTTTCCGTCGATCGCCCGAAGGACCGGGCTCGTCATGTGCCCCCAGCCGGGGATGAAGGCCGAGAAGCGCCCGGCCTCCCCGCCCGCGACGAAGAGGTGGATGTCGTCCGGGGAGGGCACGATGGGGATGCGCGCGTCGGGCTCGCGCCGGTGCCAGCGGGGCAGGTTCCGGTTGTAGACCTTCCCGTAGCGGTTGTGGAAGCTCACGTCCCCGAAGGTGTTCTTCGTGTTCGACCACAGGAAGGAGCGCACGTCGTTGCGCGTCCAGCCGCGCGCGGCGATTGTGGCCGCGTGCTCGGGGCCGATGACGACGGCGCAGGAGCCGCTGCTCACGGCGTTGTTGTGGGCGATGGTGCTCATGGCCGAGCAGACGCTCTCGAGGATGCCCTCCGGATCGTCGGAGATGTGGTTCGTCACGCTGTGGGGCGCCTCGGCGCCGATGGCGAAGACGGTGCTGTCGCCGGGCGCGTAGCCCTTCTCGACGTGGTAGGGGGCCCAGGGGCTCGCCTCCTCGTTCTCGGCGATGCAGTAGGTGTACTTGCCCGGATGCCCCAGGGTGCTCTTGTCGAGGTCGCCCGGCACGCCCCCGCCCACGTTGAGCAGGACGAGCCGGACGGCGCGGCCGATGGTGGCGTTCGCCCGGTTGCCCGAGCCGAAGACGTTGCAGCCCGCGTTCATGCCGATCTCGCCGCGCACGGGGCCGTTCACGACGAGGAGCGGGCACGCCATGTGGGTGGTCGCCTGGATTCCGTTCAGGTTGAAGTGGGGCTCGCACAAGGCCTTCACCGCCGCGCGCACGAGGGGCGCGTAGGCCGGCAGGCAGCCCGCCATCACCATGTTGACGGCGAGCACCTCGCGGGTGAGGCTTCCCCAGCGCGGGGGGATGCGCGCCTCGAGGGTTTCGGGCGCGCCGCCCAGCGCCGCCGTCATGGCCTCCACCTTCTCCGGGGTGGGGGGGACGACGGGCAGTCCGTCGGAGCACCCCTGGGCGTAGTACCACTCGATGAGGTCCACGCCCTCGGCGACGGCTTCCGAAATGGTCTCGGGCTTCATGCGCACTCTCCTTGCGGGGCCCCCGCCCCGCTAGGCTTCGGTGAAAAGTCTACCCCGGAGACGGGGGGGACCGCCATGCGGCGGAGGCGGCGGGGGTGACTCTCCCGTAAGGGGGAGGCCGCCATGCGGCGGCGGCGGCGGCTCCGTGCCTGTGGCTCCCCCCCCGGGGGGGAGGCCTCCCCCCGGAATGGGACCGCCCTGCGGGGGGGAATCTGGTATCCTGGGGCCGATTCCCGGTGATGGGGAAACCCGAGAGAGGGGGGAGGCGCGTCATGATCAGGCTGGAGGCCCGGTCCGAGCCGGTGGAGATCGATCTTGCGCAGACGGCGGTCGTCGCCGTGGACATCCAGAACGCCTACGCCAAGAAGGGGGGGATGCTCGACCTCGCCGGGACGGACGTCTCGGGGGCGGCGGCCGTCATCGAGGCGAACGGGCGGCTCCTCCCGGCGGCGCGCGCGGCCGGGGTGCGCGTCGTCTACCTCCAGTTCGGCTACCGGCCCGACCTCTCGAACGCGGGCGGGCCCCTTTCGCCGAACCGCCTGAAGCACTCGGCCCTGCGCATGCACCGCGAGCGGCCCGAGTGGCGGGACAAGCTCATCATCGAGGGCACCTGGGGCTGGGAGATCGTCGAGGAGCTCACGCCCGAGCCGGGGGACATCGTCGTCCCCAAGCCGCGCTTCAGCGGCTTCTGCGGGACCGACCTCGAGGTCATCCTGCGCGGTGAGGGAATCCGCTACCTGCTCTTCACCGGGGTGGCGACGAACGTCTGCGTCGAGAGCACGGCGCGCGAGGCCTTCTTCCGCGAGTTCTGGCCCATCCTCGTCGAGGACGCCCTGAACCACACGGGGCCCGACCACAACCGCCTCGCCACCTTCTGGAACTTCGAGAACCTCTTCGGCTGGGTCACCGACACCGCCGCCGTCCTGGACGCCTTCGGCGCCGGGAAGGAGGCCGTGAGAGCGGGGTGAGGGCTAGCCGATAAGTTGTTCAGAATGATTGAGGGAGGGATCGGCGCGCCCTCCCGGCGAACTCAACCCCCCTCGCCCAGCCCGGCTTTTTCCAGCTCTTCCATGAGAATGGGCACGCCCGTCGTGATGGTGTGAATGCCCAGGACGCTGGTGAGCTCGAAGACCTCCATGATCTCTTCCTTCGTCGCGCCGTATTTGAGGGCGTTCCGGATGTGCTGGCCGATCCCGGGCTCGTACAGGTGGGTGGTGGAGGCGTCGATGGCGATGTAGATCAGCTCCTTGATCTTGGGCGGCAACACGCCCCTCTTCCAGGGGGCGGCCGAGAAATTCAGGTAGGCCTCGAAGAAATCCGGATCGATCTTGAGGATGGGCTCCCACAGCTCGTCCCGCCAATACCCCCGCTCCTGAATGAATTTCTCCTTCAACTGCTTTTGCCGCTCGTTCAACTCTCCGCTCATGTCGCCGCTCCTCCCATGGGTGGCTCGATTCGGCGCCTCCCGCCGCCGATGGCGCGCGGGACGCCGGTGGCGCGCCGGGGCGCCTTTCCGGCGGACCGGATTTCGCATAGGGGAGGGCTCGGCGCCATTATCCTCTCATGGGCCGAAAATGGGGAGCCGAAACCGGCGCTGGGCGCGGGGCGGTGAACCGGACTCCAGCCGTTTCCCGCTTTTGGGGGAGGTTCCCGGGCATGCGCTCTCCTTCATCCCCCGCCGCCGGGGTTGACGGGCGCGCCCACCCAGAGGCGCATGAACTCCTTCGCCTCCTCCGCGCCATGGAGGTAGGCGAAGCGGGCGACCTGGCGGCCCACCTCCATCACCCGCTCGCGCAGGCCGGGGTCCGTCATCTCCCCCGCCGCGTCGAAGGCGTCCTGCACCTGGGGGATGGAGGCCTGCTCGGGAATCACCCAGGCGTGGAGGGCGCGGCCGATGTCCCGCAGGCCCGCCATCGCGCCGAAGGCGCCCATGCGTCCGCCCGAGACGCCGACGAGCCCTATCATCTTCTCTTCGAACTCCTCGAAGCCCATCAGGTCGAGCGCGTTCTTGAGCACCCCGCTGAACCCGCCGTGGTACTCGGGCGTCCCGAGGATGATCCCCTTCGCGGCGCCGACGTCTTGGCGCAGGCGGAAGACGCCCTCCGGGTAGCGGGCGTCGTCCTTGCCGTCGCAAAACACGAGGCCGTACTCGCGCAGATCGATCAGCCGGACCCGCGCGCCGGCCTCCTCCGCCCCCCGCAGGGCGGTCTCCACCGCCATCCGGGTGTAGCTTCCCTCCCGTACGCTTCCGCAGATTCCGGCGACGAGAACCTCGCCGCGCACCTCGCCCTCCGCCATGATCCTCCTCCCCCGCGCAATGGCGGCTGCACCCCGGCCGCCAGGAAAGTTCCCGAAGTCCGAAATTATCCGGCGGATTCGACCCTATCCAAACGGGGGTGCGGGGGCAAATCGGGGGTGGCGCAGGCCGGGCGCGCTTCACCGGCAGGCGCGGGATCAGGGGTTCGCCGCGCCCCCCGTGCGGGCGGCTTTGAGCTGCTCCTCCGAGAGGCCCGACGCCGCCGTGTCGGTTCCGCGCAGATCGGTTTTCTCCAGGACCGCTCTCTGAAGATCCGCCCCGGCGAGATTCGCGCCGCGCAGATCCGCCCCGTCGAGGCGGACGCCCTGGAGGTTCGCCCCGCGCAGGTCGGCCCGCTGAAGGTTCGCCCCCTGGAGCTTGGCGGCCCGGAGGAAGGCATCCCGCAGATCGGCGCTCGCGAGGTCGGCGCCTTCGAGGTGGGCTCCGAGGAGGACGGCCTTCCCCAGCGAGGCGCCCGGGAGGGAGGCGTTCTGGAGCTCGGCCCCGCGCAGGTTCGCCTCCCGCAGGTTCGCGCCCTGAAGCTGCGCCTCCCGGAGGTCGGCCCGCCGCAGGATCGCGCCCGCCAGGTCCGCCCCCCGGAGGTTCCACCCGGCGAGGGAGGGGCGCTCGCCCTCATCCCCCCCGGACTCCACCCACCTGCGGTGGGCTTCGAGTTTTTCGCGCAGAAGATCGGGAGTGACTTCTTCGGGAGGAGGGGGGGCGTCCCACGCCGGGGGGGCGTCCCACGCCGGGGGCGAGTCCGCCGCCGGGGCATCGCCCGCGCTGGCTTCCCGCACGGCTCCGGCCTCCCGGTAGCGCGCGCGCGCCTCCCGGGGGAGGAGCCACAGGAAAAAGCGCGTGAGGTTCATGGGGATTTCTTCATAAACCGAGTTTTGTATTCTGCCTTGCGCTTTTCATGAGTTTTTTCGATGAGGCCAGGGCAC
>JAZGDQ010000432.1:0-2254 GCA_036477985.1 bacterium | reverse complement strand
TCTCCGAAATTCTGTAGAACGGCATGGCGGACGCCTCCTTTGCGGTCATCGAAGAGGGAGGGCGATTCCGGGAGCGCGCCGGGGGCGCCCCGCGACGGCGCCACCCCGCGCCGGCGGCGCCGCGATTTTCCGCCCACCTCGTCGATCCAACCCAGGCCATCGTGGCATAATTGCCCGCCGCATGGACACCGCAACGGCAAGCGGCTTCTCATCGGGCGGTCCCCGGCGGCGGCCGCCAGAAACCGGGAAGGGTTGAGGATGGCCCGAAATTCGGGAGGCCGGCTCCGGGTCGCCGCGATTCTGTTCGTGACGAACGTGGTCATCACGATCGGAATGGTCATGATCGCCCCCCTCCTGCCGATCTTCGCCCGCCGCCTCGGCGCATCCGGCGCCTGGATGGGAGCGCTCTTCGCGGCGGACATGGCGGCCCGGACGGTGGTGATGCCCCTCTGCGGGAGGGCGTCCGACCGGCTGGGGCGGAAGCCGTTCCTCCTGGCCGGCATTCTCCTCTTCTGCGCCTCCTCCTACGCCTTCACCCTGACGCCGGACCGGACAACCCTCCTGATCGCCCGAACCTTCCAGGGCGTCGGCGCGGGGATGATCATCCCCACCATCATGGCCTACTTCGGCGAATTCTCCGCGCCCAACCGGGAGGCCTTCGCCATGGGGACGCTGAACATCTCCTTCTTCGGCGGCCTGGCCGTGGGCCCCTATCTGGGCGGGCTGCTGGCGTCCCGCTTCTCCCTGGAGGCCCCCTTCTATTTCCTGGCCGCCTCGGGCCTCCTCACCGGGGGGATGATCCTCCTCCTCCTCCCCGGGTCCGCCCCCCGGAAAGCGGCTGCCCCGGCCGCCGGCGCCCCGGATCGTCCGCCCGCCGTTCCCTGGCGCGCGCACCTGGGCAGCCGGACCCTCCAGCGGCTTTGCGCCCACCGGATTCTGGTCTCCCTCGGGATTTCGGCGGCCTGGGCCTTCGTTCCCCTCTACGCCATCGGCGCCCTGGGCCTTTCGACCTACGACGCGGGGATCGCCGTCGGCGCCATCACGTTTTTCACGGCCCTTCTCATCTCGCCCGGCGGCTACCTCGCCGACCGGATGGACAGGTGGAGGATGATGCTCGCGGGGACCCTCCTGCTGGCGATCGCCCTCGGCGCCCTCTCCTGGTCCACGGGATTCTGGATGCTGGTGGGGGTGTGCGGGCTGATGGGCCTGGCCCAAGCCGTCTACATGCCCGCCGCCTACGCCCTGATCGTGGGCGAGGGCCGCCGAATGGGGATGGGAACGAGCCTGGGCCTTTACACGACCGCCCTGACGCTGGGGGTGGCGGCCGGTCCCCTCATCGCCGGGCCGGTGGTGGACGCCCTGGGACTGCGGGCGGCCTTCGTCATGAGCGGAATTTTCGGTCTGCTGGCCGGCGCGGCCGTTCTCGGGAAGAAATCCGGCCCTGCGGCGCCCCCTTCCTGACGGGAGCCGAGAGCCCACCGGGGCCGGGGCCGGGCGCCGGGGGGGGGGCGGTTTTCGTTCGGGGGGATTGTCCGCGCGCCCTCAGCGGGCCGCTCCCCTCGCTTATCGCAGAGCGAGGCGGCGGCCGGCGGGACCCTCTCCATCCGGCGCGCGGACGTTCGGCTCCGGGAGGGCGCAGCGGAAGCCCTTGACGGCGTTCCTCCAGGTCGGGTGGTAGGAGTGGGTGCACTCGCAAAGGTCGCCCGGCCCGCAGAGGACCTTGTAGCCCGCCCCGCCGTCGGCGGCGTTCGTCCCGGTCCACTCCCAGACTCCCTCCAGGTGGGCGAGCCGCCCCGCGCTGCAGGCGCCCTTCCACTCCGCGGCCGAGGGGAGGCGCTTCCCCTGGGCGAGGCAATAGGCGCGCGCCTGATGCCAGGTGAGGTTCACGGCGGGCTCCTTGGGGGAGAGGGAGCCGGTCTTGGCGGCGGGGTTCTCCTTGAGGAGGAAGGCGGCGAACTCGGCGGCCGAGACGTGGATGCGATCCAGGCGCGCCCCCGCCGCTAGCAGAAATCCGCCGCCCCCCGCCGCCCAGGCCGCCGTGGCGAGAGCCGCCGGCAGGAGGAGCGCGAGGAGGAGGCGCGCGCCCGGACGCCCACTCAGCAGGCGCTGCTTGGAATGCCGGGAAGAGCCGCGGGGCGGTCGGGACGGTCGGGGATGCATGGGGGCCTCCTGTCACTCTGTGTCGTTCCAGTCATTGTACGTGAGAAAGGTTCTGCGCCGAAGCTTTATTGAGAATGCCCCCCGCGGGCGCCCC
>JAZGDQ010000431.1:0-17391 GCA_036477985.1 bacterium | reverse complement strand
GTGCCGTAAGATGGAGAGGGGGAGGGGAGCCGTCCTTGCGGGGCCGTCCTTGCGGATGTGGGGCGCCCTGACGGGGCCGCCCTTGCGGATGTGGGGCGCCCTGACGGGCGCCACCTTGCGGGGCCGCCCTTGCGGATGTGGGGCGCCCTGACGGGGCCGCCCTTGCGGGCGTCACCTTGCGGGAGCCGGCTGGGGATGGGAAAAGCCTTGTGCGCCCCCCCTCGGGGCGGCGCCCCCGCCTCGGGGCGGCGCTACCCCCTCGGGGCGGCTGCCCCCGCCTCTCCGGCGGATGGGAGGGCTTTTTGGGAGGAGTCTCCTTGCGCATCGTGGCCTGGAACATCATGCACGGCGGGGGGAAGCGGGCGCCCGCCATCGCCCGCCGCCTCGCCCGCCGGCGCCCGGACGTCGCCGTCCTGAGCGAGTTCCGGGACACGCCGCCGAGCCGCGGCCTCGCCGCGCGCCTGGCCGGCATGGGCCTGCCTTATCAGCTCACCACGGCGGACCCGAAAAATCCCCGCCGCAACGGCCTCCTCATCGCGTCCAGATGGCCCCTGCGCCGGCTGCGCTCTCGGCGGCCGCCCAGCGACCCGGAGAGATGGCTCCTCGCCCGGGTGGCCTCGCCCGCTCCGCTGAGCCTCGCCGCCGTCCACGTGCCCAACCGGGTGAGCGGGCGCAAGTATCCCTTCCTCGACGCCCTCCTCGCCTTCGCCCGCCGGTGGAGAGGGGGGGACGCCCTCATGCTCGGGGACTACAACACCGGGCGCATCGGGGCGGACGAGAGCGTCCCCTGCTTCTCCCGCCGCGAGGACGCCTTCATGACGGAGATGGAGGCGGCGGGCTGGGCGGACGCCTACCGTCGGGTGCGCGGCCGGGGCCGGGCCTACACCTGGCAGGCCCCCGGCGGGGGCGGGCGCTTCCGGATGGACCACGCCTTCGTCCACCGCTCGGCCCAGGGGCGGCTCGCCGGCGCGCGCATCATGTGGCCGCGCCGGGGCGCGAGGCCGCCGAGCGATCACGCCGCCCTGTGGATAGAGCTTGAGCCGTAGGTGGCGTCTCCCCTGGGAGACGACCGCAGGGGCACCTCGGGAGGGGGAACTGATCTCCCCTCACCCTACCCTCTCCCGGCCTGCGACGAGCTCAGTCGAGCGAGGGAGAGGGAAAAAAGGCCATCGGATCACGGTAAGAAGGAAAAGAGTGCCGGCGCATCGCCCATTCTTGACAAGGAAAAGGAAAAGAGAAGGTTTTCGCCTTCGCCCCCTCTCCCTCCGGGAGAGGGGTGGGGTGAGGGCAGACTGCTTTTCGCCATACTCTTCTTAAACCACATACAAAAGCGGATCCCTCGCTCAACGCCCGTGGCGCCGCCACGCTCGGGGTGACAACCTCACGGATTCCCTCCCCCAGGCCGCCCTTACGGGCGTCACCTTACGGGCGTCACCTTGCGGGGCCGCTCTTTCGAGCGTCACCTCTCACCCGAGGGTGAAGAGGGCGACGCAGGAGACGGCGAGGAGGACCCCGATCGCTTTTCCGGGCGAGAGGCGCTCGCGCAGGAAGAGGACGGCGAGAAGGCCGGTGAGGACGAAGCTGAGCTGGGCGATGGGGGCCACGACCACGGCGTCCCCGTAGGTGAAGCCCACCGCGATGAAGACGTAGCTCGAGGAGGTGAGCACCCCGCAGATGAGGGGGATCCAGAGCGGCGGCCCGCGGCGGGGGATGGGATCCCCCCGGCGGAGGAAGAACGGCGCCGCCATGCAATACACCCCGACCGGCTGGGCCGCCGTCAGGGCGGCGGGCGCTGCCCCGAAGCGCAGGCCCAGCTTGTAAAAGAGGCCGATGAACCCGAAAAGGCAGGTGGCCGAGAGGGCCAGGATGAGAGATCTCCTCTCCCCGCCGGCCGCCAGGACGCCCCGGCTGCCGGCGAGCACAGCCCCCGCCGCGAGAATCAGGGCGAGGCCCTTCGTCCCGGTCAGCTCCTCCCCCAGGAAGGACACCGTCAGGAGGGCGGTGACGGCGAAGTTGAGCCGCACGATGGGGACGATCGCCACCGCCTCCCCGCGGCGCAGGGCGAGGAGGAGGCAGAGAAAAGCCGTGAAGGCGAGGAAGCCGTTCAGGAGCCCGAACAGAAGGCCGGGCGCCCAGATCAGCTCCCCGCGCAGGTAGGCGAGCCCGAAGGCGGTGGGAAGATAGGCGCAGTTCTGCAGGAGCATGAAGGGGGCGGCGCGCAACTCCCAGCGCTGGCCCCATTTGTAGAGGAAATCGTTGGCGCCGAGGAGGACGAGTGAGCCCAGGGCGAAGAGGATTTCAGGGCGCAAGCAAAGGGCTCCACGGAGCGCAGGCGCTCCTCCGCAGGGGGATTTTGCGCAGATGCGGCCGCGCGGGGCGCGGGGCGCGGAGAGGCCGGCCTAGGACGACGAAACCGCCCCTTTCATCTCCTTTCCGGGAACGAACTTGGGCACCGACTTGGCGGCGATGTGGATGGCCTCCCCCGTCTTCGGATTCCGCCCCATGCGAGCCTTGGACTGGCGCACGGAGAAGGTCCCGAATCCGGAAATGACCACCCGCTCGTGGGAGTTGAGGGAGGAGATAACGCTCTTGAGCATGGCGTTGAACATCTCCTCCGCTTTCGCCCTGGGCACGTTGCCAGCCTTCGCCATAGTCGTGATCAGATCGCTTTTCGTCATAGGGGAGCCTCCCGTGGGCAGGCATGTCGGAAAATATATGAAAATGATATATTGCGTTTTCCGCGGGTGTCAATGGGAAAAGTGCCCAAAATATCTGGAAAAACGGCCCGCGAAGGCCCCTGCGGGGTGCTCCGGCCGCCCGGCCGGGCGCGGATCCGGGGAGGAGTAGCGCCGAAATGGGACGAGAATACCCCCTCCGCCCCATCGTCGGGGTGGGGGCGGTCATCCTGGAGGGGGAAAACACCCTGATCGTCCGGCGGGGGCGCCCTCCCCGGATGGGGGACTGGAGCATCGCGGGCGGGGCCGTGGAGCTGGGGGAAACCCTGGAGGAGGCCTGCATCCGGGAGGTGCGCGAGGAGACCGGCCTGCGGGTGGAGATCCTCTCGCGCTGCAAGGTGCTCGACCGCGTCACCCGCGACGAATGGGACCGCGTCCGGTTCCACTACGTGCTGATCGACTTCGCCTGCCGCCCCGTGGGAGGGGAGCTGCGCCCCGGGAGCGACATCTCCGAGGCCAGGTGGCACCCCCTGGCCGGGATCGCGGATCTTCATCCGATGACCCCGATCACCCCCGAGGTCATCCTCGAGGCGGCCGAGGACCTTCGCGCCCGCAACATCCCGTTCTGAATCCCCCGGCGCGGCGGGGGATTTTGACAGCCGCCCCCCGAATCGCGCAGAATCGCGCCGTTTCCCCCGGCGCCCCCCTTCGCGGAAGGCGCACCCCCCGCGCGAAAGAGGACACCATGGCCGGCGACACCCCGGAGGCGGACATTCGGCGCCGCATGGCGCTCCTCGGGCTCGATGAGGCCGGCTACGGGCGCCTCGCCCCGCTGGCCGAGCGGATCGCCTCCCAAGGCCCCGCGGCCATGGACCCCTTCTTCGAGCGCATCGCCCGCCTCCCCGAACTCGGGAACCTCTTCGCCGAAGAGGGCGCCCGGGCGCAGGCGCGCGAGGCCCTCCACCGGGCCGTCCTGCGCGCCCTCCGCGGGCCCGCCGCGGGGTCCGGCGGCGAGGAGGCGCAGGTCTCCCTCGGCCTCTCGCCCGGGGCCTATGCCGCCGTCTTCGCCCTGGTGGAGCAGACCCTGGCGGCCGAGCTGGCCCGCCTTCACGGTGACGGCGGGGAGGAGGACCTCCTCCCCGCCCTGGAGGCCCTGCGCAAGGCCCTGAGTCTCGACCTTCAGCTCAGCCTGGACGCCCTCCCCGAGCGCGGCGCCGAGCGGGCCCGCGAAGCCGAGGAGGGCAGCCGCCTCAAGACCCTCTTCCTCGCCCTCCTCAGCCGGGAGCTCGGGGCGCCCTCGGCCTTCCTGCGGAGCAAGGTGGAGGAGATGGCCCAGGAGGCCGATCCCTGGCGGCTGCGCGAGCTGGCCGGGGAGATGGTCGAGAGCGTATACCGGATAGACCGCCTCGCGCGCGACGTGGCGGACACCGCGGCCCTCGAATCCCGCGCCCTCGACCTTCAGGACGAGACGGTCGACCTCTCCTCCCTCGTCAGCGGGCGGATCAGCAAGCGGATTCGCCGCCTTCGCAAGTTCCGCTTTCAGCCCGAGGTTCCGTCCGGGCCCCTCCTCCTGCGGGCGGACAAGAACCGACTGAGCCTCCTGGTGGACGATCTCCTCGACGCGGCCGTCAACCTCACCCCCGGGGGGGGGACCATTCTCGTCCGCCTCGCCCGGGAGGGAGAGGAGGCCGTCTTCTCCACCCTGAACCGCTCGGCGCGCGCCCAGGAGGAGCGTATCGGCGCCTTTCCCGACTGGCTCCAAGAGGAGCCGGAGGAGGGGGGCTTCGCCGGCAGCGGCGTCGCCCTCTACCGCGCCAGCCGGACCGCCCAGCTCTACGGGGGGCGGCTGGAGTTCTCCGCCTCCCCGGAGGAGGGCGCCGCCTTCACCGTCCGGCTCCCCATCTCCTTGGAGGAAGAACCCTCGTGACCGATTCGCTCGCCCGCGTTCTCCCCGAGGCCCTCGGGGAGTTCACCCGCGCCGCCCTGGACACTCTCGGCGTCCCGGAGGACAGGGCCCGGACCACCGCCGAGGTCCTCGTCGGGGCCGACCTTCGCGGCATCTCCAGCCACGGCGTCGCGGGCGGGACGGGCCTCTCCGAATTGCTTCAGCGAATCCGGGCGGGGGCCATCGACCCCGCCGTGCGGCCCGAGGTGCGCCGCCGGGAGGAGTGGGCCATCGCCTCGATGGACGCGCGGGGGGGCGTCGGCCCGCCGGCGGCCATGGAAGCCGCCCATCTGGCGGGCGACCTTGCCGAGCGCTTCGGGGTCGGGAAGGTGCACGTGCGGAACGCCAACCACTTCGGGGCCGCCTGCATCTACGTCGAGGCCCTCGTCGCCCGCGGCTTCGCCGCCCGGGCGACCTGCACCTCGGGCGCCTGGATGATCCCCTACGGGGGCGATCGAATCCGCCTGGGGACGAACCCGATCGCCTGGGGCGCGCCCTGCGGGGAGGAGGCCGTCGTCATCGACATGGCCACCACCCAGCGGGCCGTGAGCCTGGCTTTCCGCGCCGCCCGGGCGGGCGACCCGATTCCGCCGGACTACTTCATCGGCGAGGGCGGAGAGGCCCTCGAGGGGACGGTGGCGCTGGAGGAGATTATGAACGGCTCGGCCCTCCCCCTCGGGGGGGAGCGCTTCGGCTACAAGGGCTCGGGGCTGGCCATCCTGGTGGATCTGGACGGGGTCATGGGCGGCGCCTCGACCGCCCGGGTTCCCAGCATGCGGGAGCAGCCCGAGAGCCGGGTGGCCCAGACCTTCGAGGCCTGGCGCATCGACTTCCTCTTCCCGGAGGAGGAGGCGCGGGGGCGGCTCGCCGAGGCGGCCGCGGACATCCGCCGCCACGGGGGAGCGGAGATGCTCCTCCCCGGGGAGCGCGAGGCCCGCCGCAAGGCCGACGCCGAGGAGCGGGGGATCCCGTATGAGCCCTCCCAGTGGGACACCCTGCGCCGGCTGGCCGATGAGACCGGCGTTCCGGCCCCCGCGCCCATTTCCGCCTGAGCGCGGCTACTCCCGGCCGCCCGCCTCGGCATCCGCCGGCGGGTTCGGGTCTCGCTCGCAGCGGATGAATTCGATCTGCCGCTCGGTCGCCTTCTCCACGGTGCAGGTCCAGCCGCCGGCCTTCACCCGATCCCCGGGCTTGGGGATCCGCTCGAGGATTTCGAGCACGTAGCCGCCCAGGGTTTCGTAGTCCCCCTCGGGAATGGGTATGGAGAGCTCCTCGCGGATGATCTCCACCTCCATCCGCGCGTCGATGCGGTAGGCGTTCTCGCCGGTCTTCTGGTAGAGGCGGACTTCGTCCACGTCGTACTCGTCGCTGATCTCCCCGACGATCTCCTCGACCAGATCTTCTATCGTCACCACCCCGGCGCAGCCGCCGTACTCGTCCACCACGACGGCGAGCTTCTCCCGGTTCCCCTGAAGCTCGGCGAGAAGATCGTCCGCCGGCTTGGACTCGGGGACGTAGTAGGGCTTGCGCACCAGGTTGGGGATCCCCTTGAGGGGGCCGCTCGCCGCCGGCCCGAGCGCCAGGATGTCGCGCGTGAACACGATGCCCACGATGTCGTGGATCTCCTCGCGGTAGACGAGGATGCGCGAGTGGCCGTCCTCCTCGATGCGCTCGATCACGTCCTCGACCGTCTCCCCCTCCTCCACCGCCGAGACGTCCACCAGGGGAACCATGACGTTGTCCACGTCCAGCTCCCCGAAGCTGAAGATCCGGCCGATCATCCTCCGCTCGCCCGCCTTCACGTCTCCCTCGCTGGGCTCCTCGAGGAGCGCCTCGAGCTCCTTGCGGGTGACGAAGGGGCTGTGCAGATTGTCCGCCTCCCCCAGCTGGAGCGCCGCCTGGATCAACCGGCTCAGCACCCAGACGATGGGGTACACCAGGCGGCGGGCGCCCCAGATGAGCCGCGCCAGCCGGGGCGCCAGCGCGTCGGCGCGCTCCTGGCAATAGCTCTTGGGGACCACCTCCCCGAAGATCACGAGGAAGGGGATGACGCCCAGGATGGACGCCAGCTCCCCGTAGCGCGGCCCCACGATCTGGATGGCGGTCAGGGTGGCGAGGGTGACGTTGGTCACGAAGCAGGCGTTGTGGCAGGTGAGGATGGTTCCCATGAGCCATTCGGGCTCCTCGAGCAGCCGCAGGGCCAGCTCCGCGCCCCGGTCCCCCTCTCTGGCCAGCCTGCGCAGGCGGCCCCGGTTCGCCGAGACCAGCGCGATCTCCGAGCCCGAAAACACCGCCTCGGCCAGCAGGAGGAGAATCGCGGCGGGAATGACGATGGAGAGCGGCATCACGCTGTCCCTTCCCGCCGCTCGGCGCGCACCCGAAGCACCCGCGTGCCGCGCATCTCGAGAACGGTCAACTCGACCTCCCCGATTCCGACCCTCTCCCCCTTGCGCGGCACACGGCCCAGGGCGTGGAACACCAGTCCGCCCAGGGTGCGGGCCCCGGGCCGGGCGGGAGCTTCCCATCCCGTTCGCTCGGCGAACTCCTCGATCGGGACGCGCGCCATGCAGACGAAAGAGCCGTCCGGAAGGGCCTCGATGTCCCCCCGGCGGGACTCGTCGAACTCGTCGCGAATCTCCCCGAAGATCTCCTCGAGCAGATCCTTCATCGTGACCAGGCCGAGCACCCCGCCGTGCTCGTCGCCCACGATGGCGATGTGGGTCCGCCGTTGGCGGAGGAGGCGGAAGAGGGGCTCGAGCCGCATGCCGGCGGAGATGACGAGGGGCGGGCGCCACATCTTCTGGGTGAGCCGCTCGTCGGGACCGAAGGATTCGCGCCGGACGACGCGCAGGAAGTCCTTGACGTAGAGGACGCCCGCGATGTGATCCCGATCCTCGCGGAATATCGGAATCCGCGAATGGGGCGCGGTGCGCACGCGCTCGGCCACCTCGGCCAGGGGGAGGCCGGCCTCCCAGCAGACCATGTCGGTGCGGGGGACGGCGATCTCCGCCACCGTGCGGTCGTGGAAGCGGAAGATGTTGTGGATGTACTCGCGCTCGACCGCGTCGAGCTCTCCCTCTTCGTGGCCCGCGTCCACCAGGGTGAGGAACTCGTCCTCCATCAGGAGGTTGGCCCGCGTCCGGGGCGGGGCGCCCGCCAGGGTGAGGACGCCGTTGGAGATCTGGAGGACCACCCACCGCAAGGGCGCGACGAGGCGGGCGAACAGGGAGATGGGGAAAACCAGGACGCGGGAGAAGATCTCCGGGAAGCGGGCGGCGATGGATTTGGGCGTGACCTCGCCCAGGACCACCAGGAGGGGGGTCATCAAGACGGGGGCGAGCCAGCTTCGCTCCTTGCCGGCGAGGGAGACCACAGTGCCGGCGAACACCGCCGCGGCGGCGATGTTCACGATCTCGTTGCCCATGAGGATGGAGATGATCAGCCTGCGGGGCCGCTCGATGAGAGAGGCGATCCGCCGGCCGGCGGCGCTCTCTTTCCGCATGGTCTGGAGGCGGAGCCGGCTGAGGGAGAAGAAGGCCGTCTCGCTCGCCGAAAAGCCCGCCGAGAGGCCCATCAGCGCGAGAAAGGCGGCCGCGCGGAATAGGAGGTCCGCTTCCATGCCTCAGCCCCTCCCGTCCCCGCCGGGGGCGGGACCCGCGGATCTCTCCCCGGGCGGGCGCCGGCCTCCCCGGGGACTGTCCGGAGGTTCGGGCTCGGCGGCGGACTCCGATGGGGCGTTCAAATCTTCAGGCTCCTCAAATAGGCGCGGAACGCCGGCCCGATGTCCTCGCGGGCCAGGGCGAACTCCACCGTCGCTTGCAGAAAGCCCAGCTTGTCGCCCGCGTCGAAGCGCTTGCCCTCGAATTCGCAGGCGAAGACGGGTTGGTTCTCCAGGAGGAGGCGGATGCCGTCGGTGAGCTGAATCTCCCCCTTGGCGTCGGGCGCGACACGCTCGAGCGCGCCGAAGATTCCGGGGGGGAGAATGTAGCGGCCGATGATGGCCAGGTCCGAGGGCGCCTCCTCGGGGGGCGGCTTCTCGACCAGTCCGCGCAAGGGGATGACGCCCGGCCCGGGGTGGGGCGTGTCCGCCGGATCGGCGACGCCGTACTTCGAGATATTCTCCGCGTCCACGCCCATGACCGCGAGGATCGCTCCCCCGTGGCGCTCGTACACCTCGGCGAGCTGTCCGATGACCGGCTTCCCGCTTCGGATCACGTCGTCGCTCAAGATGACGGCGAAGGGCTCCTCCCCGATGGCGCTCTTCGCGCAGAGCACGGCGTGTCCCAGCCCCAAGGGCTTCTTCTGGCGGATCGAGACGATCCGCGCCTTGTTCGAGACGCTCTGGGCCACCTCGAGAAGGCTGTCCTGCCCGCGGCGGCGCAGGTGATCCTCCAGCTCGTAGGAGACGTCGAAGTGATCGACCATGGCGACCTTGCCCCGCCCGGTGATGAAGACGATCTCCTCGATCCCGGCGTCGAGGGCCTCCTGCACCCCCAGCTCGATCTGGGGAACGTCCACGATGGGGAGCATCTCCTTGGGGATGACCTTGGTCGCCGGCAGGAACCGGGTGCCCAGGCCCGCGACGGGGAACACCGCTTTTCGTACGCGTGGCATGGGAGCGCCCTAGGCGGGATGCGAAGTGGAAGGAGGTTCGTCTCGAAGACGGGGCATGTCCATCACCAAAGGATGATAAGAAAACGGGTTTCGGCCCGTCAAGGAAGCTTTTTCGCCGCCAGCGCCTTCTCGAACGCCGCCTCGTCGAGAACGGCCACCCCGAGCGATTCCGCCTTGGCGAGCTTCGAGCCCGGGCTCTCTCCCGCCACGACGAAATCCGTCTTCTTGCTGAGGGATCCGCTCACCCGCCCGCCGAGGGCCTCGATGGCGGCCTTGGCCGCGCTGCGGGGGCGGGCCGAGAGGGTCCCGGTGAGGACGAAGGTCTTTCCGGCGAAGGGCGCCGCCCCCCCCTCGGGGGAGGAGGGGCGCTCCGGGGCCGCGGGCCGCACGCCGGCCGCCAGGAGGTTGTCCACCACCGTCCGGTAGTCCGCGAAAAAAGAGGAGACGCTCTCGGCCACCTGGGGCCCGACCTCGGGGACCTCCTCGAGCGCTTCGCGGCCGGCCTCCGCCAGGGCGTCCACCCCGCCGAACCGGTCGGCGAGCACCTCGGCGAGATGCTCCCCCACGTGGCGGATTCCGAGGGCGAAGAGGAAGCGCGCCAGGGAGGGGCGCTTGGCCTCCTCCAGCGCGGCGATCAGGTTCTCGGCCGACTTCTCGGCCATCCGCTCCATCGCCGCCAGGGCGTCGCGCTCGAGCGCGAACAGATCGGCCGGCTCGGAGACCATCCCCGAGTCGACGAGCTGGTTCACGAGCTTCTCGCCGAGCCCCTCGATGTCCAGCGCCCGGCGGGAGGCGAAGTGCCGGATTCCCTCGCGCACCACGGCGGGACACTTCGGGTTCGGGCACCGGGAGACGATCTCCCCCTCGGGGCGAGGCGGCACCTCGGTTTTGCAGACGGGGCACTCCTTCGGCATCTTGAACTTCCGCGCCCCCTTCGGCCGCTTTTTGAGGATGACGGCGACCACCTCGGGGATGACGTCCCCCGCCCGCTGGACCACCACCGTGTCCCCTTTGCGCACGTCCTTCTTCGCCACCTCGTCCTCGTTGTGGAGGGTGGCCCGCGACACCTCGACCCCGCCCACCCGGACGGGCCGCAACAGGGCGACCGGGGTGAGCGCGCCCGTGCGCCCGACCTGGACGACGAAGTCCTCGACCACCGTGGTCTCCTGCTTGGGCGGAAACTTGCGGGCGATGGCCCACCGGGGAGCGCGCGATTTGACGCCGAGGTCGCGCTGGAGCTCGAAGGCGTCCACCTTGATGACCGCGCCGTCCATCTCGTAGGGCGCCTTCTCGCGGCCCTCGAGCAGCTCGCGCGAGCGAGCGAGGGCCTCCTCCAGGTCCGTGCACCGGCGCCATTCGGGATTCACCGGCAGCCCCCACCCGGGGAGGGCGCCGAGGAGGGCGGACTGGCTCTCGAACTCGATTCCCTCCGTGCGGCCCACGCCGTAGAGGTAGATGTCGAGGGGGCGGGAGGCGGTGATTGCGGGATCGAGCTGGCGCAGGGAGCCGGCCGCCGCGTTGCGGGGGTTGGCGAAGGGAGGCTCCTCGGCCTCCCGCCGCGCGCGGTTGAGCCGCCCGAAGGCCTCCAGGCGCATGAACACCTCCCCGCGCACCGAGAGAAGGGCGGGCGGGGGCGGCGCGCCCTCCTCCCTGCGGAGGCGGAGGGGGACCGCGCCCACCGTCCGCAGGTTCTGGGTCACGTCCTCCCCGCGCACCCCGTCCCCGCGCGTGCCGCCCGAGACGAAAAGCCCGTCGCGGTAGACGAGCTCCACCGCCAACCCGTCGAGCTTGGGTTCGACCACGTAGGCGCACGCCTCCAGCTCGCGGTCGAAGGTCTGGCGCAGGTAGCGCTTGGCGCGCTCGCCGAACTCGCGGACCTCCTCCTCGTCCACCGCGTTCTCCAGGCTGAGCATGGGCGGATCGTGGAGGAAGACCTCGAAGGCCTCGAGCGGCGGCGCGCCGACCCGCCGGGTGGGCGATGCGGGGTCCGCCAGGGCGGGGTGGTCCGCCTCGAGGGCCTGCAGCTCGCGGAGGAGGCTGTCGTACTCGGCGTCCGAAACGAGGGGATCGTCCAGGACGTAATAGCGGTGGTTGTGGAGATCGAGCGTCTGGCGGAGCTTCGCCGCGCGGTCGGCGGCGCTCTTGGGGGGATTCTCCGGTCCGCTCATGAATCGCCCGGGGGGAGTCTCGCGCCGCGCGGCGGCGGACTCCCTAGAGGGATTTCAGGTGCTCCAGGGCGGTCTTGGCCGCCTCCGAGAGGGGATATTTCTGCGCCACCCGCCCGAGCAGCTCGCGGGCGCTCGCCTTGTCGCCCAGTCTCAAGAAAGAGAGGGCCTCTTTCAGGAGGGCGTCCGGCGCCTTGTCCCCGTTGGCGTAATCGACCTGGACCTTGTTGAAGGACAGGATGGCGCGCTCGAAGTTCTTCTCCTCGTAGAAGGACTCGCCGATCCAATACTGGGCGTCGTCGGCCAGGTCGTTGTTCGCGTACTTGGAGATGAACCGGCGGAAGAGGAGGCGCGCCTTGGGGAAGCTCTTCTCCTCGCGCAAGACGCGGAGGGCCTCATTGTACTCGTCCTCGGGCCCCTTCTCCTTCGGGGGCGGCGGGGGCGCGTCCTCCGAGGGAGCGCCCGCGGGGGCGATCGAGGCGGTCTCGCCCGGCGTCTCCCCGGCCGAGGGCGCCTCCGGGGGGGGCGTTCCGGCGGCCGCCTCGGACGACGCGGAGGGAGCGCCCGCTTCGGAGACGGCGGCCCCCTCCCCCTGGGCGGGAACGCCCGCCGGCTGCTCGGGCGCAGGCTCCTCCTTGGGGGCCGGGGCGGCGCCCGCCCGCAGACCCGAGGCGCGCAGGAAGGCGACCTCGTTCTCCAGGGAATCGATCCGCCCGCGGAGGTTTCCCAGGAGCCCCTCGATCTTCTTCAGGGAGGCCCCCTGCTCGCCCCGGCCCTTCTCCAGCCTGTCGGTGAGGGACTGGGCCTCGCGCCGCGCCCGCTCGAGCCGGCGCTCCTGGTTCGCCAGCCCGCGACGCAGGCCCCGCAGGCTCTTCCCGAGGGAGGCGATCTCTCCCCGCGTCCGCTTGAGCTCCTGGTCAAAGACGTTCTTTTGGACGAGCGGAGGGGGCGGCGGCCCGTCGCCCGGTTCCAGAAATTCGCCGCAGCCCGAGAGAGAGAGGAGGAGCAGCGCGGAGAAAAGAGCGAGTGTCGGAGGAAAGCGCATAAGCAAAAAACTCCTCGGCGGCTCGCCGCCGAGGAGTCCTTCGGAGACCAAAAATCAAAGGCCTCAGTTCATCCCCGCCGGAATTCCGCCGATCACGTTGAGCTTCGCCCGGCGGTTGTTGGCCCAAGCCAATTCGTGGTGCCTCGGATCGGCCGGGCGCTCCTCGCCGTAGCTGACCATGTCGATTCGGGAGGCGGACACGCCGAGGGAAACGAGGTAGTCCTTCGTCGTCTGGGAGCGCCGGTGGCCCAGGGCGATGTTGTACTCGACCGTTCCGCGCTCGTCGCAGTGGCCTTCGATCTGGACCCGGATGGAGGGGAAGTCGAGGAGGAAGCGGGCTTTCCGATCTAGCACGGGCCGCATGTCAGGGCGAACCTCGGACCTGTCGAAATCGAAATAGACCAAGGAGCGCTCGAAGTCGGCGAACGCTTTCTTGAAGGCGTCCCGCCGGCGGCTGCGCTCGGCCTCGGTCATGCTCGACTCGCGCTTGCGGGAGGTGCGCTGCTTCATGGCGCCGCCTTTTACTTTGGGGGCCGCCGAGGAAACCGCCTCATCCGTCTTCACGGTCTGCTGCGCGCAACCCAATACCAGGAACAGCGCCCCCGCAAGAACGAACCGATAACACTTCAATTTGTCCGTGGCAAACATTCAGATATCCTCCTCGAAGCCCCGCGATCGCCCATCTACCCAGACGGGAAGCCAAATGCACATGAAAATAATAATCCGCTCCTCAGCAAGGCACGGATCTGGGGAGACGGGCGAAGTCCGCCCCCAAATCAGGCAGGGGGCAAGTATAAATGGCTTGCGGGGATGGGGCAACCCCGTAATCCGGATATTTCCGGGACCCGGCTCCCATCAAGGCGTCACGGGGGACCACGCCGGCTCCTGCCCCGGCCGCAGGCGCTTGAGCTGGGTGCCCTGGTGGGTCATGACATAGATGAATTTCCGCCCGGCCCGGTCGGAGGAGAAGGCGATATGCCTCCCGTCGGGCGACCAGGTGGGCGATTCGTTCCGCCCCCGGCCCCCGGTCAGGCGCCGGATATCGGACCCGTCCGGATTCGAGGTCACCACGTCGATGGATTTGTCGTCGGTGAGCCGGCTGGTGTAGACGATGCGGTCCCCGCGGGGGCTCCATTCGGGCTCGGTGTTGTAGGTGCCCTGGGAGGTGATTCGCCGGGGGCTCCCCCCGTCCGCGTCCATCACGTAGATCTGGGCCGAGCCGGAGCGGCCCGAGGTGAAGACGATCTTCTTTCCGTCGGGGGAGAAGGCGGGCGAGACGTCCACCCCGAAGCTCCGGGTCAGCCGCTTGCGGACCCGGGTGATCATGTCGAAGCGGTAGAGCTCGAAGTTTCTCCCGGTGAACTCGGCGTAGGCGAAGTATCGGCTGTCGGGGGAGAAGCTCCCTCCGATCGCCTGCCGGCTCTTCGAGCTGACGCGGAACTCGCGCCCCCCGTTCGTGGGAAGAAGAAACACCGCGGGCGGGTTCGTCTTGAAGGAGGAGTAGGCGAGCCACTTTCCGTCGGGCGACCAGGAGGGCGTGTTGTTCCCCATCCCGTTGCGGGTCACCCGGCGCATGCCCTCCCCGTCCCAGTCCATGATGAAGATCTCCCCCCGCGCTCTCGGGGACTTGCGCGAGACGAAGGCGATCTGCGTGTCGAAGATTCCGAGCTCGCCCGTGAACCGCTCGAGGACGGCGTTGGCGAACCTGTGGGCGAGAAGGCGCCAGCTCGCGCGCGGGTACTGGTAGCGCTTGCCCAGCTCCTGAACCCCGCGCGCGGTGTCGTAGAGATAGGTTTCCACCTCGATCTCGCCCTCCGAGATCGTGTAGCCCCCCTTGATGAGCGCCTCAACCTTGACCACCTTCAGCCATTCGGGGAAGCGCTGCTCCTCCTTGCGGATTCCGGACCGGAGCGGGTTTTCGAGATAGCCCTCCCGGGAGGGGATGTAGAACAGCCCCGTCCGCTTGAGGTCCTCCTCGATGACCTTGGCGATGCGCAGGCCGACCTTGTCGCGGCTCCCCGCCAGCGGACGGAACTCCGGGATGGCGAGACGTATCTTGCGCGCCGAGGGGGAGTAGATGTCGATGAAGACGCGGTCCTGCGCCGCCTGGGCGAGCCAGGCCAGGCTCAACAAAAGCGCAGCCAGCAGGGCGGTCGCCGCCGCACCCCGCCGAATCCCCTCGGGCCGTCTCATCCGGATGCCGTCCATCCCCGTCTCATTCGCGGCAGAAGTTGCGCCCGCAAAAACGGAAGCCCAGGAGGAGCCACTCCTGCGTCACCGTGTTGGGCGGAGGCGGAAACGCCGGGCTCGCGGATTTGGCCACCGCCCGAAGCGTCGCCTTGTCGTAAAATTGATTCCCGCTCGGCTTCTCGATCCGCAGGTCGCGGATTCGCCCGTCGCGCGCCACGTCCACCGACACCGTCGCGCGCAGGTTCTCGACGTTCTCGAGGGAGAGCGGAATCGTCCAGTGGTTCCTCACGCGCTCGGCCAGCAGCCCGTAGTAGCGCTCGAGCTCGGTCCGGGCGACGCCGCCGCCTCCGCCGCCGCGGCTGCCCCCGCCCTGGCCCTCGCCGCCGCCCTCGCCCGGAAATCCCTGGCGGGGACGCGAGGGCTCGGGGGGCGGCTCCAGCTTGGCGACCTCGACGGGGGCCTTCGCGGGTGGACGCACTGCGTCCTCCTGCGGGGCCGGCGCGGATTCGGCCTCCTCCTTCAGGGGCTTTCGCTTCTGGTCGCGATTGAAGCGCTTGCGCCACCGGCGCATCCGCTCGCGCCGCTCCCGGGCGCCCTTGCGGTGCACGACCCTCTTCTTGGGTTTCGTCTTCTTCTTCCGCTTGAGGGCGCGCGCCTCCGGCTTCTTCTTGAGGGCGGGCTTGGGCCGGGGAGGCTTCTTCCGCTTTGCGATCTTCTTTTTGACCTTGCGCGCCGGCTTCTTGTTCTTCGCCTTGGCCTTTTTCGCGGGCGGCGGGGGCGGCGGCTTTCTCTGGGGCCGCACCTCGGGCCGATCGCCCGCCTTGCCCCGGGCCGAGCCGCCCGGAATCTCGTGGGCGCCCACCAGGCTCACCGCCGTCCCGCTCCCGAAATAGCGGAAGCGGGGGGCCGAGGGCGCCCAGGTGGCCCAGGTGAAGAGCAAGACGTGGAGGAAGAGGGAGACGCCCCAGGCGATCCGGAATCGCTTGTCCCGCAGGAGGGATCGCTCCTCCGGCGCCTCGCGGCGGCCTCGCGCGGAAAGGCTCCTCAGCGGATCCCCCCCGCCGGCTCCTTTCACCCGCGGCCGATCGGTCATCTCGAAGCCGTCCCGCTCAACGCCCGCGCCCGCGCCCGTTCGGCAAGGCGCCCTCCAGCGGATCCGTCACCATGTTGAGCCGCTTGATGCCGGAAGCGCGAATGACCGCCATCGTCTCCACCACCCGGCCGTAGGGGACCGTCCGGTCCGCCCGCAGGAAGACTTCCTTCCGCTGCCGATCCTTGAAAATGGCGGTGAGCTTCGACCGCAGCTCGGCCAGCTCGAGGGGATTGTCGTTGATGTAGATCTGAAGATCCTTGTCCACAATGATGATGATGGCGTCCTCGGTGACGTCCGCGCCCTCGGCCACCACCTTGGGCAGGTCCACTTTCACGGCCTGCTGAAGGAGGGGCGCGGTGACCATGAAGATGATGAGCAGCACCAGCATCACGTCCACAAGGGGCGTGACGTTGATCTCCGAGAGGCGGCTTCCCCGGCTCAATCTGGCGGCCATGATAGCTCCCGCGAATCAGGCGCGCATGAAATGGCGGCCGACGAGATTCAGGAAGTCCGCGGAAAAATTCTCGATGTCGTCCGAGATCACTTTGACGCGGTTCTGGTAGTGGTTGTAGGCGATGACGGCGGGAATGGCCGCCGCAAGGCCCACGGCCGTGGCGACGAGCGCCTCGCTGATGCCGGGCGCCACCACGGCGAGGCCGGCCGTCCCCTGCACGCCGATCTCGCGGAAAGAGCGCATGATGCCCCAGACCGTCCCGAACAGACCGATGAAGGGGGTGGCGCTCGCCGTCGTCGCGAGAAACGTCAAGAGACGCTCCAGCTTTCCGATCTCCTCGTTCGCCGCCCGCCGCAGGGCGCGCTCCACGCCCTCCACCCCGGTGAGGTCCGCCGTGAGCACGGAGATCTCCTCCTCCCCGCCCTTCGCGCGCGCCTTGAAAACCTGCTCGACCTCGCGGTAGCCGGCCACGAACACCTGGCCCAAGGGGGTGTCGATGAACTCTTCGCTCTCCTCGTAGAGGCGATCCAGGCGCTTGGAGCGCCAGAAGGCTTCCAGGAAATCGTCGGACTGGCTCTTCGCCCGGTGAAGCTCGAAGAATTTCCAGATGATGATGGCCCAGGAAGCGAGCGAGAAGAACGCCAGGATGAGCAGCACGAAGGCGACCACCCCGCCCGAGCTCACGGCGAGGGAGAGCACATCCAACTCCCCCGAGGAAGAGGGGAGATCGGTGGTCAAAGGAGATGCGAGTGCGAACGTGCCGAGCGCCAAAGTCATACTCCTTGCCGGGCGGGCGACATAAATTAGCACTCATTTTTAATTCCAGTCAATACAGTCAGTTTCGGGGAATCGTTGACACACCTTCTCAGCGATTGCGATAATTTAGACCGCCCCCGGGAGGAATTTCCCTCGTGAATCTCCAGCGCATCAAAACCGCCATCATCGACCGCGTCGAGGACGAATCGGACGCGCTCTGGGCCCTCTCCCGCGAATTGTACCAAAATCCCGAAACCAGCTTCCAAGAGCGCAGGGCAAGCGGCCTCCTCGCCGGATTCCTCGAGGAGCGCGGCTTTCGGGTCGAGCGGGGAGTGGCCGGGCTCCCTCCGGCCTTCCGCGCCCGAAGGCCCGCCGGCCCCACGGGGGGGGGGCCGCCCCATGGGGGGAGCCGGGGCCATGGGGGGAGCCGGGGCCATGGGGGGAGCCGGGGCCA
>JAZGDQ010000430.1:0-3194 GCA_036477985.1 bacterium | reverse complement strand
CCTCTCGGACCCTGGCATCGGCCCGAGGCGGACGCCGCCTTCGTCCGCTCCCTGCGCGAGAGCCTGAAGCGGGGGCGGATCGAGGAGCTCGACCTGCACATCAACTATCCCGCCTTCGGCGACGCCTGCGCCGAGGCGTTTTTGGAGATGGCGCGCGCCCCGGCCTGACCTTCCGGAGGGGTCGCCCTCGCCGTGGAGGGGCCGCCCTCGCCGTGGAGACCGGAATGACGGAGTTGCCCGAGGATCGCTTCGAGACCGACGTCCTCATCGTCGGGGGAGGGGCGGCGGGGACGATGGCCGCCTTCGAGTGCGCCGAGGCGGGCGTGCGGGTGATCCAGGCGACCAAGGGGCGGGCGGCGAGCGGGACGACGACGGTCGCGCGCGGCGGCTTCGCGGCGGCCATGGGCGAGGACGACGGCCCCGAGCTTCACCTGCGCGAGATCCTCAAATACGGCGGGGAGCTGATCGACCCCGAGCTGGCGCGCGCCTGGGTGTACGACATCCCCGAGGTGGTGGAGGATCTGCGCGCCTGGGGGGCGGAGTTCGTCACAGGCCCCTCGGGCAAGCTCGACCTCAAGATGTTCCCGGGCCACAGCCGCCCCCGGGCCGTCCACCACTACGACACGACGGGCAACGCGCTCACCAAGGCCCTCTCCCGGAAGCTGCGGGCCGACGCTCGGATCGGCCAGCACGCCCACACCGCCGTCCTCGACCTCATCCGCGAGGGGGGCCGGGTCGCCGGCGCCTGGGGAGTGGACTACTCGCGCGGGCGGCTCGTCTCCTACGCCGCGCGCGAGACCATCCTGTGCACGGGCGGGGGGAGCGGCCTCTTCTACGTGAACGACAACCCGCCCCAGGTGACGGGGGACGGCTACGTCCTGGGCTTCCGGGCGGGCGCGCCCCTGCTCGGCATCGAAATGATCGACTTTCAGGCCATGTGCTGCTCCCCCGAGGAGCTCTTCGGCTTCGCCCCCCATCCCACCGGCTTCATCAACGCGGGCGCCGTCTTCCGCAACCGGGAGGGGGAGGAGTTCCTCAAGCGCTACTACCCCGATACGGCCGAGAAGAGCACGCGCAGCGAGGTCATCCTCGCCATGGCGCGCGAGATCCACGCCGGGCGGGCCAGCCTGACGGGCGGAATCTTCATGGACGCCACCGGGGTGCCGCTCGAGGTGATCCAGAAGCAGATCCCCCACGTGCACAAGACCTGCCTCTCGCGCGGGATCGACATCACCCGCACCCCGCTCGAGGTGGCGCCCGGGAGCCACACTTGGCTCGGCGGGCTGCGCGTCGACGCCGAGGGCCGCACCCCCGTCCCCGGCCTCTGGGCCGCGGGCGAGACGGCGGGCGGGATTCACGGCGGGAACCGGATCGGCGGCTCCGCCCTCTCGGCCTCCCTCGTCTTCGGCCGCCGCGCCGGGCGGGGGGCTGCGGAGGCCGCCCGAGCGGGCGGGGCGGGCGGGGGGGATGGCGAAGGGGGGGCTCCCCCGGTCGGGATCCCCGAGGCCGAGCGCGCCTGGCTCGCCGGCCTCCTGGAGCGGCGCGAGGGCCCCCTCCAGTCCGAGGTGCGCCTTCGCTGCCGCATGCTGGCCCACGAGCGCCTCGGCCCCCTCCGCGACGCCGAGGGCTGCGCGGCGGCCCTGGCCGAGTACGAGGGGATCGAGCGCGAGGAGATTCCCCGGATGCGGCTGGACGATGCGGCCCGCTCCTCGGAGAAGGCGCGCGGCCAGGAGCTTGAGAGCGCCCTCTCGGTCCGCAACCTCGCCCTCCTGGGCCGCCTCCTGGCGACGGCGGCCCTGCGCCGGGAGGAGAGCCGGGGGGCGCACTACCGCCTCGATTTCCCTGAGACGGACGACGCCCGCTGGCGGGCGGTCACCCGCCTGGAGCGGGCCCCGGGGGGCGGGATCGCCTTCCACACCGATCCGGTGAAGGAATACACCTCGGCCTAAGGCTTGAGGCCACCGGGCTGACGCCCCCGGGCCGACACCGTCGGGCCGACGCCGTAGGGCCGACTTCGTCGGGCCAACTCCGTCGGCCGCCTTACCAGGCGGGGCGGACGGGGCCGGAGAATGTCTGTTCGGATAACAGATATTATCCTGATATTTCAAGTGTCTACAAGGAGCACTTCATGCGGAATCTAGGTGTGGGCGTCATCGGCCTCGGGAACATGGGAGGGGGGATCGCCCGCAACTTTCAGCGGGCGAAGACGCCCCTCGCGGTGTGGGACATCGACCCCGACGCCCTCCGCCCCTTCGAGCGGGCGAAGGGGGTGGAGGTCCTCCCCCCCAGGGAGATGGCCGGAAAGTGCGCCGTCATCATCGCCGTCGTCCCCGGCTCGCCCGAGGTGGCCGCCTGCCTGAACGGGCGCAAGGGGATTCTGGCGAACGCCCGCAAGGGGCTCGTCCTCTACGACCTGACCACCTCGGACCCGGCGGCCACCAAGCGCCTCGCCCGGCGGGCGGCGCGCAAGGGGGTCGCCTATCTCGACGGGGGGATGAGCGGGGGGGCGGCCGGCGCCGCGGCGGGGACCCTCACCCTCATGCTCGGGGGGGACGCCGCCGCCTTCCGGCGCACGAAGCGCTTCCTCGGCCCCATCGCCGAGCGCGTCTTTCACCTGGGGGAGAGCGGGGCGGGCCACACCCTGAAGCTGATTCACAACATGGTCTGCCACTCCATCTTCATGGCCACCTGCGAGGGGGGCCGCCTGGCCGAGCGGAACGGAATCCGCCTGGCCGACATGATCGAGGTCTTCAACGTCTCGAACGCGCGGAGCTACGCGAGCGAGATCCGGTTCCCGCGCCACATCCTCTCGGGGAGGTGGGACGCGAAGTCGCGCGTCTACAACCTGGAGAAGGATCTTCGGATGGCGGTGGCCCTGGGCCGAAGGAGCGGGGCCGAGGTGAAGCACGGGGAGGCGACCCACGCCTTCCTGGAGAAGGCCGCCGCCCGGGGGATGCTCGACCTGGATTATTCCCTCCTCTACCGCGATTTTGAAAAGATCCGCAGGGTGCGGCCCAAGGGCCGGAAGGTGGCCGCAAAGCGGCCCGCCAAGCGGCCCGCCAAGCGGCCTGGGCGGAGGAGCCGCTCCGGCGGGTGAGGGCCCGCTCCAGCGGGTGAGGACCCGCTCCGGCGGGTGACGGCGGGCCGGGAGGCGGAGTACGATGTCGAATCTGGAGTCAGCGGGACCCGGGAGC
>JAZGDQ010000043.1:0-4933 GCA_036477985.1 bacterium | reverse complement strand
GGGTTTTTCGCCAAGGCCTCTTTGATCAGCTCAGGAAGTCGAAGGATGGCCGCCCTGCCTTCGGTCGCTTGAGAGAAGGCGATTCGTTTGACCACAGCCCCGCTGTCGTTCTTCCACACAATGCTATGGAGAGAACGGGCGAGGCGCGGGTTTTTCGGTGATCCATTCCTACCGGGCAGTTGAACATCAAGAGGAGAGATAGATGCACACCCAGCCAACAAAACGACCGAAAGCGCACCTATCCACCGCCCCTTGAGAACTCGAATGACACGCCTTATTCTGATCTCAGACCGTCCCAATCTCATCATGCGAGGACCTCATCAAGCCGCATGCCAAGTTCTTCTCAGCACGTCACATCGACCGCTTTAGATAATTTACCCCTTCGACTCGACTGGAAGGTCAAGCGAAATTTTTAACATGACACTAAAAGAGACAAGTTGAGCGGTGCGTTGACCGCGGGACAGTAAGCTTCAATCCTCTCCCATAAGTGCAATCTTGTAGTCTGTTAAAAATCTTTTCCCCCGGGAGGGCGAAGAATGGCTGCCCTGCTTTCCAAACTAAATTAGCCTTCGCCAGGGGGTGGACAGCGGCGGTCGGTTCCCGAGGGAGTTGTCGGCGAAGGTCCCGAAGCGGCCTTCCTCGGGTCCTTCGAGTTGATCGACCAACTTTCATCGGCCCCCCGGCGGAGCCGGAACCGGCGGAGGCGGAGGGCGGCGGATAACTCCAATGACTGCAATGGGTTCCGGGGAATTTGAATATTACGGAAATGGCCCTATTTTATAGCAGAGGGGTTGGAGTCCGCCGGGAGACGCGAGATGCCCGCACAGAGTGGGACCGAGGCCGGACGCCGGACCTCTCCGGACGGCGCCCTGGGCGGAATCCTCCGCTCGTGCGCGGTCGAGGAGGACTCCCCCGCCCCTCGGGCCGCGCAAAAGGCCGTCCACCTCGCCCGCCATCTGCAGGCTCGCGCCCGCGCCCTCCAAACCCCCCTGGAGAAGAGAGAGCTCGCCCGCCTCGAGCGCATGATGCGTCACCCCCGGGACAAGGCCACCCTCACCGAGATGACCGACCAGGCCTTCCGCGCGAGCGGGGCCGCGCGCACGGTCTCCCAGCTCGCCCACCTCCTCGACTCACGCGGCGTTCCCGCCTTCTTCGGCCCCGCCGACCGGCTCCTGCTCAGGCTCTTCCGGCTCCTGGGCCCCCTTCTTCCCGGCGTCTGCGTCTCCCTCGTCAAGGAAAAGATGTGCAGGGACGCGTCCCGGCTCATCCTGCCGGGCGAGGAGGAGGACCTGGCCCGGCGCCTGGAGGCGCGGCGAAGGGCCGGGGTGCGGCTGAACATCAACTTCCTGGGAGAAGCCCTCCTCGGCGAGGAGGAGGCGGAGGCGCGAATGGCGTCCTACCTCTCCGCCCTCCGGCGGCCCGAGATCGAGGTGATCTCGGTCAAGATATCCACCATCTACTCGCAGATCTCCCCGCTCGGCCGCCGCCATTCCGTCGAGGTCCTCTGCGGCAGGATGGAGCGGCTCTTCCGCGCCGCCGCCCAAGAGAAGTTCATCCGGGCGGACGGCTCCGCCGGGCCCAAGTTCGTCTACCTCGACATGGAGGAGTACCCGGACGTTCTCATCACCGAGGAGGCCTTCGTCGGCGCCCTCGAGCGGGAGGGGCTGGAGAGGGCGGAGGCGGGCATCGCGCTCCAATCCTACCTGCCCGACTCCCACGCCGTGCAGCGGCGCATCAACGAGTGGGCCCGAAGGCGCACGGCCGCGGGGGGCGGCCCCGTCACCGTCCGCCTCGTCAAGGGCGCCAACTTGGAGGCGGAGCGGGTGAGCGCCTCGCTCAGCGGTTGGCCCCAGGCGCCCTTCATGACCAAGGCCGAGTCGGACGCGAACTTCAAGCGCATGCTCCACGAGGGGATGCGCCCGGAGAACATCGCGGCCGTCCGCCTCGGGATCGCCTCCCACAACCTCTTCGACATGGCCTACGCGCTCGTCCTGGCCGAGGAGAGCGGGGTCCAGGACAGGATCCAGTTCGAGATGCTGGAGGGGATGGCGAACCATCAGATGCGCGCCCTTCGCGAGATGACCCCGAACATTCTCCTCTATGCGCCGGCCGTCGCGAAGGAGGACTTCCTCTACGCCGTCGGCTACCTCATGCGGCGGCTGGACGAAAGCTCGGGCCGGGAGACTGTCCTGCGGCACAACTTCGGGCTGAAGGCGAAGACCTCGGGGTGGAACCGCCTCGAAGCGGCTTTCCTCGGGTCCTTCGAGGTGATCGGCCAGCTTTCATCGGCCCCCCGGCGGAGCCAGAACCGGCGGCGCGAAGGGGGCGAGCCGGCGGCGGAGGCGGAGGGCGGCGCATTCGCGGGCGAGCCGGACACCGACTTCTCCCTCCCGGAAAACGTGAGGTGGGCGGAGGAGATCATCGAAGCGTGGCGGCCGCTCCACGGGGAGCGCGCCCGGGAGATCCCCCTCGTCATCGGGGGGGAGGAGATCCTCGAGGGAAGGGAGGTCCGCGCCTGCGAGGACCCCTCGCGCCCCGGCGCCGTCGTGGGAAGATACCGCCTGGCCACGGGCGGGGACGTGCGAAACGCGGCGGCCTGCGCCCGCCGCGACCCGGACGGCTGGCGCCGGATGACGCCGGGCGAGCGCTCGGAGATCTTGCGGAGCGTGGCGCGAGAGCTCCGCCGCGCCCGGGGGGATCTGCTCGGCGCCGCCCTCGCCGACGGCGGGAAGATTTTCGCGGAGTCGGACCCGGAGGTCTCCGAGGCCGTCGATTTCGTCGAATATTACCGGAGGAGCGCCGAGGCGCTTCACGCGATTCCGGGCCTTCGGGCCGCGGGCAAGGGCGTCGTCGCCGTCCTCCCCCCCTGGAACTTTCCCATATCCATACCCTGCGGAGGGGTGGCCGCCGCCCTCGCCGCGGGCAACACCGTCATCCTGAAGCCGGCCTCCGACAGCGTCCTCGTCGCCCATGAGCTCTGCCGCTGCTTCTGGCGGGGGGGCGTATCCCCGAAGACGCTCCAGTTCGCGCCCTGCCCCGGCGCCGCGGCCGGCGCCGACCTCGCCGCCCACCCGGAGGTGGACGCCGTCATCCTCACGGGCGGCACGGACACCGCCCTGCGGATTCTGGCGAACAAGCCGGACGTGAACCTGCTCGCCGAAACGGGGGGAAAGAACGCAACGGTTGTCACCGCCCTCTCCGACCGAGAGCAGGCCATCGCCCACGTTCTCCACTCCGCCTTCAGCCACGGGGGGCAGAAGTGCTCGGCCACCTCGCTCCTCATCCTGGAGGAGGAGGTGTATGAAGATCCCAAGTTCCGGAGGATGCTCTGCGACGCGGTCCGCAGCCTGCGGGCGGGCTCGGCCTGGGAGCTCCACACCCGGATGGGCCCGCTCATCCGACCTCCCGCGGGGGATCTGGAAAACGCCCTCACCCGGCTCGAGCCGGGCGAGTCCTGGGCCGTCGCGCCCGAACAGGCGGAGGACAATCCCCGCCTCTGGACCCCGGGGGTGAAGTGGGGGGTGCGGCCCGGGAGCTACACCCACATGACCGAGTTCTTCGGCCCCGTGCTCGCCGTCATGAAGGCGAAAGACCTCGAGGAGGCCATCGCCCTGGTCAACCAGACGGGCTACGGGTTGACCTCGGGCCTGGAGAGCCTCGATGAGCGGGAGCACGCGCGCTGGCGGGAGGGCGTGCGGGCCGGGAACCTTTACATCAACCGGGTGACGACGGGCGCCGTCGTCCTGCGGCAGCCCTTCGGGGGGATGGGGAAGTCCGCCTTCGGGCCCGGCATCAAGGCGGGCGGCCCCCATTACATCGCCCAGCTGATGGACTTCGAGATGACCGCCGGAAGGCGGGACGGCGGGCTGGACGAGGGGCGGGACGGCGCACCGCCCGGAGCCCCGGTTGGGGAACCCGATCTCGAGAATATGCAAAACCGCCTGAGGGCGATGCGCGGGGGCGGGAGCGGAATTTCGGATGAGGACATATCGCTCACCCTGCGGGCCATCGGGAGCTACGCCGAAAGTTTCCGGGAGGAGTTCGGGAAGAGCCACGATCACTTCCGCCTCGTGGGCGAGGACAACCTGAGGCGCTATCTCCCGGCCCGCGACGTCCGCATCCGCCTCCATCCTGCGGACACGGCCTTCGATGTCCTGGGCCGGGTGTGCGCCGCCAAGACCGTGGGCGCGCGGATCACGCTCAGCCTTCCGCCGGGCCTCGAATCGAATCTGCCCGGCCTGCTGGAGCGACTGACCGGGGGCTGGACGCCCGGCGTCTCCTTCGTCCGGGAATCGGACGAAGCGCTGGCGAAGGCGGTTCGCTCGGGCCAGGTGGAAAGGCTCCGCTACGCCGCCCCGGACCGGGCGCCCGGCACTCTCTTCGAGGCCGCCAATGAGACCGGGTTCTTCATCGCGCGCGCGCCCGTTCTGGCCGAGGGGCGAATCGAGCTGCTCTGGCATCTGCAGGAGCAGAGCATCAGCCACGCCTACCACCGGCACGGCAACCTGGGACAACGGGCCGGGGAGGAAAGAGCGGCCGTGAGGTAAGGGAGGGCCGGTTCCCGGAAGCCTGGGACGCCGGCCCTATCCCGGATCCTGGACCCGGCCCAGGAGGGCCGCCAGCTCGCGCGCCTCGATGGCATCGAGGCGGGAGACGGCGTCGACGATCTCCTCCCGGAGGGCGGCGCCGGTGTGCGGCCCGCTCAGGGCCTCGAACTTGCCCACCACGGTCTCCCAGTTCATGGGATGGGAGAAGAAGCCCTCGTAATCGGGCTTGTCCATCGTGTGCACCGTCCCGTCCTTGAGCGCGACCCTGAACTTGCAGGGCGTGAGCGCCGGGTAGCTTTTCGTCAACTCGGGCGAGCTGGTCAAGAAGACCCGCCGCAGAAGATCCTGCACGTCTTCCTTCAGGATTCGCTCGTCCTCGTACTGCG
>JAZGDQ010000429.1:0-2940 GCA_036477985.1 bacterium | reverse complement strand
CTATCTCTCCGACCGCGTTCCGCGCAGACTCATCATCTTCATCGGGACGGCGGCGGGCGGCCTCTCCCTCCTGGGCATGTCGGCCGCCGGGCCCGGCGCTCTCCTCTTCCTCCTCCTCGCCGTCATGGGCGCCTGCTTCATCTCCCTGCGCTCGGTCCTGTTCGCCTACGCCCTCGATGCCTCTCCGCCCCACCTGGGGGCAGCGTCGTGGGGATGATGTTCACCGCCAACCAGGGCTTCAGCGCGGTGGGCCCCATTGCGGCCGGCCTCCTCTCGGACGCCTACGGGCCCGCCGCCGCCTTTTGGCTCTTCGGGGGGATCGCCCTCGCCTCCCTGTGCCTCTTCCCCTTGATGCCGGATGCGGCCGCCGCGGCCGGAAGGGGCGGGTCCGAGGCCGCCCCGCCCGGGTCCGACGCCGCTCCGCCCGGGTCCGACGCCACCCCGCCCGGGGCCGAGACCGCCCGGCAGTCCTCCTGAGGACCCGGGGGGAAACGCCATGAGCCGCAGCCTCCTCGATCATCCCGGACTCCCCCACATCGAGCGCCTCCTGGCCGGGGGCTCCCCCTCCCCCGGCGCCTCCGACCTCCTCGCCTCCCTCGGTGTGAGCGACCCCGGCCGCGCCGTGCGGAACCTCCAGTCCCTCGCCCTCCACCCCGCTTTCCCGCGCGAGGACACCGCCTTCCTCGCCCGCTTCCTCGAGGCCCTGGGCGAGACCTTCGAGCCCGAGCGCGCGCTGGCCAATATCGAGCGCATCCTGGAGACGCGGAAAAATCCCGACGCCCTCCTGGCCGCCCTCCACCGCTCGCGCGAGCGCCTCTCCATCCTCCTCACCCTCTCGAGCGGCAGCCAGTTCCTCTCCGACACCCTGTTGCGCCACCCCGAACACCTCGACTGGCTCCTCCGCCCCTCGACCCTGGGCGAGGAGCGCCCCAAGGAGAAGATGTGGAGCGAGCTGTGGCGCTGGGTGCGCCGGGAGAAAGACGAGCCCGGGGGGCCGGCCCGGGCCCTCCGCCGCTTCCGCCAGCGCGAGTACCTGCGAGTCGGCCTGCGCGACCTGATGCGCCGCGCCGACATGGTCCAGACCACCCGCGCCCTCTCCGACCTGGCCGACGTCTGCCTCGAGGCCGCCCTGCGGATCGCCCGCGCCGAGTGCGAGGCCATCTATGGGAAGCCCAAGCGGAAAAGGCGGTACGGCCGCTGGAACGCCTGCGCCTTCTCGGTCATCGCCCTGGGAAAGCTCGGGGGGCGGGAGCTCAACTTCAGCTCCGACATCGACCTCCTCTTCCTCTACTCCTCCGACGAGGGGGGCACGACGGGGGCGCCCGAACCCCGCACGGGGCAGCGCGAGCGGCGCATCTCGAACCACGACTTCCACACCCGCCTCTCCCGCCGCCTCATCGCCCTGATGACGGAGAACACCGAGGAGGGCCACGTCTTCCGGGTGGACACGCGCCTGCGCCCGGAGGGGGAGCAGGGCGCCCTCGCCTACTCGCTGCGCAGCTGCGAGGTCTACTACGAGTCGTGGGGGGAGACCTGGGAGCGGCAGGCGCTCATCAAGGCCCGCCCCGCCGCCGGCTCGGCCGAGCTCGGCCAGGCCTTCCTCGACATGATCCGCCCCTTCATCTACCGGCGCACGCTCGACATCAGCGCCCTCGACGAGATCGGCCGGATCAAGGACCGCATCGACCGCCAGCTCTCCTCACGCGGCCGGGGCGCCCTGAACGTGAAGCTCGGCGAGGGGGGGATACGCGAGATCGAGTTCATCGCCCAATCCTTCCAGCTCATCTACGGCGGGAAGGAGCCCCTCCTCCAAACCCCCTCCACCCTCGAGGCCCTCTCGGCCATCCAGACCCTCGGGCTCCTCCCCATCGAGACGTGCAGCGACTTGGCCGCCGCCTACACCTTCTTGCGCGACGTCGAGCACCGGATCCAGGTCACCCACGGGCTCCAGACCCACGACCTTCCCGCCGACCCGCACGGCCTCACCGTCCTCGCCCGGAAGATGGACTTCTCCCGGGGGGCCGATCTGGACGAGCGCGGGGCCTTCGAGGAGGCCCTCCGCCGCCACCAGGACCGCGTCGCCGCCTGCTTCGACAACCTCTTCCGCAGCCGCTCCCCCGGCCGCCCCTCCGCCGAGGCCCGCCCCGCGGCGGAGACCCAAGAGGCGGGCGGCCATCCCGTCAGCGCCGAGACCCACGAGGACTCCCTCTCCCCGGAGGACCTCGCCCTCTACAACTTCTCCGACCCCCGGGCGGCCAGCGCCCAGCTTCGCCTCCTCCGCAACGGGGAGCCCTTCGCCCACATCAGCGCCCGCGCGAAGCGCACCTTCGACAACCTCCTGCCCGGCCTCCTCCACCTCTCGCTCGATCTCCCCGACCCCGACCGCGCCGTCTCCAACCTGGGCCGCTTCGTGGAAAGGAGCGGCGGGCGCGAAGCCGTCTTCTCCCTCTTGGTCCGCAACGAGCAGATCTTCAAGTCCCTCCTCCGCCTCTTCGGCTCGAGCGACTACCTCACCGAGATCCTCCTCTCCCAGCCCGGCCTTCTCGACACCCTTCTCCTGACCGACGCCCTGACCGTCTCGAAGGCGCCCGAGACACTGGCCGCCGAGATGGCCGAAGCCGCCGGCGCGCCCTCCTCCGCCGACGCCCGCTTCGCCGCCATCGGCGCCGCCAAGCGCGCCGAGGAGCTGGTCATCGGAATGCGGAGCATCCTGGGAGAGGCGGACATTATCGAGACGCTCACAGACCTCACCCGCCTGGCCGAGTGCACGGTCGCCGCCGCCCTCCGGATCGCCGAGAGCGAGGTGCGCCCCCTCTACGGGACCCCCCTCGAGTCCGGCGGCGGCGGGGAGGCGGGCCTGGCCGTCATCGCCATGGGCAAACTCGGGGGGCGGGAGATGACCTTCGGCTCCGACCTCGATCTGATCTTCGCCTACAGCGG
>JAZGDQ010000428.1:0-2517 GCA_036477985.1 bacterium | reverse complement strand
TGCCCACCTTTCCATCCGTCACCGAGATGACCACCGCCACCCCGCTCTTGAGCTTCTCCTTGGCGGCGTCCACCCAGCCGCGCATGGCGCTCGACTCGAGGCCGTCCTTTCGGGCGGCGATCACCCGCACGCCCGCCACCTCCTGGGCCTCGCGGACGAGGTCGCCCACCTCGTCGCGCGAGCGCTTCTCCTGCAGCTCGCGCACCTCCCGCTCCAGCGACCGGAGGCGCTCCACCATGCGGCGCACCCGGACGGGCTCCTCCAGGGGGGGCGCCTTCATCAGCTCCCCGACCTCGGCCAGGGCCGCGCTCTCGCGGCGCAGATGGGCGAGCGCCCCCGCGCCCGTCCCCGCCTCCACCCGGCGCACGCCCGAGGCCACGCTCCCCTCGTGGAGGATGCGGAAGACGCCGATGTCCCCCGCGGCGCCGGCGTGCGTCCCTCCGCAGAGCTCCTTGCTGAAGTCGCCCACCGAGACCACGCGCACCTCCTCCCCGTAGCGCTCCCCGAAGAGGGCGGTCGCCCCCGAGGCGAGCGCCTCCTCGATCGGCTTCACCTCGGTCGTCACCCCGGCGTTCTCCCGGATGCGCTCGTTCACGATGTCCTCGATGCGCTCCCGCTCCCGCTCGGTCATGGCCGCGAAATGGGTGTAGTCGAAGCGCAGCCGCTCGGGCGAGAGGTGGGAGCCCGCCTGCTTGACGTGATCCCCGAGCACCTGCCGCAGGGCGTACTGGAGCAGGTGGGTGGCCGTGTGGTTGAGGCGGATCGCCCCGCGCCGCGCCTCGTCCACCTGGGCATCCACCCGCTGGCCCGCCTCCAGGGTCCCCCGCTCGATGCGCACGGTGTGGACGTAGAGGTCCGGGAGGGGCTTCTGGGTGTCGAGGACCTCTCCGGCGCCCTCGGGCCAGACCAGGCGGCCCCGGTCGCCCTCCTGGCCGCCGGCCTCCCCGTAGAAGGGCGTGCGCGTGAGGGCCACCTCGACCACCTGGCCCTCCGAAGCGCGCTCCACCCGATTGCTCCCCTCCAAGACGGCCGCCACCTCGGCCTCGGCCGAGAGGCCGCCGTAGCCCAGGAATTCGGTCCCCCCGCCCTGGGCCTCCCGCACCTCCCGCCACACCGGCGCGACGGCCTCCTCGCCCGAGCCCTTCCAATGGGCCCGGGCCCGGGTGCGCTGGCCCTCCATCGCATGCTCGAAAGCCTCGGTGTCGATCTCCAGCCCGTGGTCGGCGGCCGTCTCCAGGGCGAGGTCCATCGGATAGCCGTAGGTGTCGTAGAGGACGAACACCTCCCCGCCCGGCACCTTGGCCTCACCCCCGCTCCCCTTGACCTTCTCGCACAGGGCGTCCATCCGCGGCTGGGCCTGGGAGAGGGTCTGGGCGAAGCGCTCCTCCTCCCCCACGGTGACGCGGGAGATGTAGTTCAGGTTCTCGCGCAGCTCGGGGAAGGCGTCCCCCATCATGTCGGCGACCACCCCGGCCGCCTGGAAGAGGAAGGGCTCCTCGATGCCCAACATCCGCCCGTGGCGCATCGCCCGTCGGGCGACCCGGCGAAGAACGTAGGCGCGCCCCTCGTTGCCGGGCAGGACGCCGTCGGCCACGAGGAAGCAGACGGTGCGGATGTGATCTGCAATGACGCGGAAGGAGACGTCCCGCTCGGTCCCCAGGCCGCCCGACTCGGCGGCGGTGTAGCCCTTTCCGCAGAGCTCCTCGACGAAGCCGATGACCGGCATGAGGAGGTCGGTGTGGAAATTGCTCGTCACGCCCTGGACGACGGCGGCGAGGCGCTCCAGGCCCATCCCCGTGTCGACCGAGGGCTTGGGCAGGGGGTCCATCTTCCCCGACGCGTCGCGGTTGAACTGCATGAACACCAGGTTCCACAGCTCGAGGTAGCGGTCCCCGTCCTCGTCCTCCTCCCCGCTGCCCGGCGGCGCGCCGGCGATGCCGGGCCCCTGGTCGTAGATCAGCTCCGAGCACGGGCCGCAAGGGCCGGTGTCCCCCATGGCCCAGAAGTTGTCCTTCTCGTCCATCCGGACGATCCGCTCGGGGGGGACCCCGACGAGGCGCTGCCACAGCTCGGCCGCCTCGTCATCCTCCCGGAAGACGGTGACCCACATCCGGTCGCCGTCGAGCCCCATCCGGTCGACGAGGAACTCCCAGCCGAACTCGAGGGCCCCCTCCTTGAAGTAGTCGCCGAAGGAGAAGTTGCCGAGCATCTCGAAAAAGGTGTGGTGGCGGGCCGTTCGCCCGACGGTCTCGAGGTCGTTGTGCTTGCCGCTGACCCGCATGCACCGCTGGGCGGACGTGGCCCGATTGTAGTCGCGCAACTCGGTGCCCAGCAGACAGTCCTTGAACTGAACCATCCCCGAGTTGGTAAAGAGCAACGTGGGGTCGGTGGGTGGAATCAAGGATGAGGAGTGGACCCGCGTGTGCCCGTTCTTCTCAAAGTATTGGATGAAGGCCTCGCGTACCTCACTCGTGCGCATGTATCTGCCTCCGACGACTGCCGCGGGGCGACCCAAGC
>JAZGDQ010000427.1:0-10267 GCA_036477985.1 bacterium | reverse complement strand
CAGGCCCTCTCCCAAACATCTTACCGCGAATCACGCCGGCGCCGGAGCCATCCCCGGCGAGGGGTGCTCGCTCAGCGACACAACAACCGGGGAGGCGCCGCACCTTCGCATTCGGGGGGCCGTGCATGAGTCAAGTTCGGAAGAGCGGGGGGCGAAAATCCGCCCCCGGAGGGGGCGCCTACCCGATAAAATGGCCGCCGTTGACGTCGAGCGTCGCGCCGGTGACGTAGCTCGCGCCGGGGGTGGACAGGTACCAGACGGCGTCGGCGATCTCCTCCGCCTCCCCGGGCCGGCCCATCGGGATGCCCTCGAGGATCTCCGGGAGGCGGTCCTTGTGCATCTTCGCCACGCGCGGGGAGAGCACGAGGCCGGGCGCGACGGCGTTCGCCGTGACCCCGTGGGCGGCGAGCTCGGCCGCCAGCCGGCGGGTGAAGCCCACCATCCCCGCCTTGGCCGCGCCGTAGGGGAGGGAGGTCTGGAGAACCCCGGTCCGCCCGGTGATGGAGGCGACGTTCACGATCCGCCCGTAGCCCTTGGGCTTCATCCGCTTCACCGCCTCCCGGCAGCAGAGGTAGGCGCTCTTGAGGTTCCAGGCGACGACCCGGTCCCACTCCTCGGCTTCGAGGTCCTCGATCGCGCTGTTCTCGAAGAAGCCGCCCGCGCAGTTCACCAGGATGTCGAGCCGTCCCCACTCCGCATCGGTCCGCCGGAAGAGGGCCTCCACGTCGGCCTTCACGGAGGCGTCCCCTTCGGCGAACAGGATCTCGGCCCCCGCCGCCCGGGCCCGCGCGGCCGCCTTCTCGCCTTTCGCGCCGTCCCGGTCCAGGAGGAGGATCCTCGCCCCCTCACGGGCGAAGCGATCCACGCAGGCCGCGCCGATGCCCACGGCGCCGCCCGTGATGATGGCGACATGGCCCTCGATGGAGGAGCGCGCGCTCATCTCACGAAACCCCGATCAGGGAAAACCGCATGTCGGACAAATTCCCGGCGCCGCGCATCAGCCGCTCCACATCCCGCCGTTGATGTCGAAAGAGACGCCCGTGATGTAGCTCGCGCCCGGGGTCGCGAGGTACCAGATGCCGTCGGCGATCTCCTCCGCCTCCGCCTCCCGGCCCATCGGAATCCCCGCGCGGATCTCGTCGATCCGGTGCTTGTGCAGCTCGGCCACCCGCGGCGAGAGAACGACCCCGGGGGCGACGGCGTTCACGGTGACGCCGTGGGGGGCGAGCTCGACCGCGAGCCGCCGGGTGAAGCCGAGGAGGGCGGCCTTCGCCGTCGCATAATGGAGGGCGGTGTACTGGATTCCCGTCCGCCCGGCCAGGGAGGACACGTTGACGATCCGCCCGTAGCCGGCGGCCTTCATGGGCCCGGCGGCCTCCCGGCAGCAGAGGTAGGCGCCCTTGAGGTTCCAGTCCACCATGGCGTCCCACTCCGCCTCGTCGATCTGATCGATGTTCACCGTCGCGTAGAAGCCCCCGGCGCAGTTGACGAGGGCGTCCATCCGCCCCCACTTCTCCATCACCCCGCGAAAGGCGGCGCGCGCCTCCTCCTCCGAGGTGGCCTCGGCGGCCTGGAAGAGGCCCTCGGCGCCGCCCGCCTCCACCCGCGCGACCGCCCCGGCGCCCCGTTCGGGATCGCCGTCCAAGACGGCCTCCCGCGCGCCCTCTTCGGCGAAGCGCTCGGCGCAGGCGAGGCCGATGCCCGCGCCGCCGCCCGTCACGACCGCCACCTGTCCCCGCATCGAGGATCTCTCGTCCATCTCCGCCGTGCTCCCTGCGATTCGCTACGGGCGTGCGCGCCGGGCCGCCTTCGGCCGGGCGAGGAGAAAGTAGGTCTCCGGATTGAGGCTCCCGCTCCGGCTCACCGCGAAGCCCGCCTCGCCCAGCCGCAGCGTCAGATCGCTCTTGCCCAGGCGCGCCCCGACCGGCGGGCCCTGCTCGGTCTCCCGCGGATGCCACTCCAGGAAGGCCGCGCGCCCCCCGGGCCGCAGCACCCGGCGGGTCTCGGCCAGAATCCCCTCCACCGAGGCGGTCTCGTGAACCACGAAAGCGAGGAGGGCGAGGTCGGCGCTCGCGTCCGGGAAGGGTATCTCCGGATCCTTGCAACGGCGAAGGCGCAGGTTCGCCGCGCCCGCTTCTTTGGCGCCGCGCCTGGCGTCGCGCAACATGATGGGAGAGATGTCGCAGGCGAGCACGGCGCCGGCGGGGCCCACGATCCGGCAGGCGGGGATCGAGAAGTACCCCGGGCCGCATCCCACGTCGAGCAGCGTCTTGCCGCGCTCGAGGCCGAACGCACGGAGGGTCTTCGCCGGGGGCATCCGCCGCCGCCTGTGCGCGGAGACGAGCCGCCCCCTCCGGGCGGGCGGGATGATCCAGTTCTTGCGTGTTTCGGCGGGCCTCGTCGAGCCGCGGGCCGCCTCCGTCACGCCATCTCCTCCAGGAAGCCCTCCAGCGCCTCCCGGACGCGATCGGGCGGCGTCCCCTGCCGGATGAGGAAGAACCCCTCGAGCAGCACCTCGAGCTTGCGGCGCTCGCGATCGGTCCGCGTCTTGCACCGCCGCTCGGCCATCCGCTCGAGGTCCTCCAGGCCGCACCCCTCGCTGACCCATTCCACCCCCCGCCGGAGGAGGGGATCCGATATCTCGTCGAGGCGATCCGCGAGGGCGGCCGGGCCCTTGCGGCGCGACTCGCCCGCGAGATCGCACAGGAGCCCGATGAGCCGGTTCGTCGCCTCGGCCGAGGGGGGAAGCCGCATCTCGGGCAGCCGCTCGTAGTCCTCCGCGCCCGCGGGCAGGAAGGCGACCAGCCGCCCGCGCGCGCGCTCCTCGTCCTCCCCCGAGGCGATGGAGAGGAGGCCCTCGATCAGGATCTCCCCCATGCGGTCGAGGAAGGAGAGGTGGGAGTCGATCTGGCGCCCCAGGACCGCCTCGATGTCCTCCGCCTCCAGTTGGTCCACCGCCATGCGGAGCCCGGTGGCCAGGATGCCCTCGGGAATCCGCTCCAGGACCGGCTCCAGGGAGAGGAGGCCGTGGGCGTGCGCCCGGCCGGCGAGCCGGACGAGGAAGCCGATGGTCCCGGCCGGGTCGGCCTCGGGCAGGCTGAAGCCGCCGATGGCGCTCTCGAGGGAGGCGTCGAGCGGGGGGAAGGCGTCGTCGGCGGGCCCGTCGAAGGAGATGTCCCCCCGGCTCTCCAAATCGTACGCCGTCTCCATGAGGACGTGCTGGGCCTCGAGGCAGATGTCGCGCCCCGAGAAGGGCAGGGCGCCGATCTCCTCCCGAAGCGCCGCCGCCGTCCGGGAGGAGAGGTTCCGCAGGACGCGGTCGGTGATGTCGGCGTCGGCGCAGCGCAAGGCCAGCGAGAGGGTCTCCATGTCCACCCGCTCGATGAGCCGGCGCAGCGCCCGGCCCGACATGCGCGAGAGAGGGGATAGGTCGGCCTCCTCCATCCCGGGACGGGAGCCGTAGGGGCCCTCCTCTCCGCCGGACTCGAACGGATCGTCCTCTTCCCAGCCCCGGTCCCGTTCCGTGTTCACTTCACGCCTCCCTCCCTCGGCCTCCCTCCGCGCCGCGCCCGAGCCAGCCGTCCAAAGAAAACGGCCCGGGCAGCCGGCGAATGACGACCGCCGTCCACAAGAACATGATCGCGTCCCGCGCGAGCGCCTGGGCGGGCGTCTCGCTCACCCCCGGCAGGCAGCCGCAATCGGGCGGCGCCGTTCCCGCGGCCATCGCCGCGGCGAGGGCGAAGGAGAACGCGGCCAGCTGCGCCGCCACGAGCCCCGCCGCCCACATGGAGAACATCCCGGCGAGGAGCATCCCGCCCGAGACCAGCTCCACCCACGGGAGCGCGTGCGCGAGCGGAGTCTCCCACCCTTCGGGCGCGACGGCGAAGGCCTTGATCTGGTTCGCGAACAAAGCGGCCGGCCGCGAGAGCTTGCCCAGGGCGGCGGCCACGAAAAAGCCGCCGACGATCACCCGGCAGCCGAGCGCCGCCGCAGGCCACGCCCGCGCCAGCCGCGTCCTCACGCAAGCCCCCGTCAGCGGGAGGAGAGCTCCGCCCGCACGGCTCCCGCCAAGGTGTCGTACGGAACGGCGCCCACGATCTTCCGGCCGCCGACGAAAACGGTCGGCGTCGCGTCCACCCCGAGGCGCAGGCCGAGCTCGCGGTCGGACTCGATGGCCGCGCCGTGACTGCGGGCGCTCATGCACGCCCTCCACCTCTCGATGTCCGCCCCCGCGGCGGCGGCGTACTTCACCCACAGCTTTTCGGGGTCGCTGAGCGCGCCCCACTCGGCCTGTCCGCTGAAGAGAAAAGCGCGCATGTCCTCGGCCTTTGCGCGATCCTCCGTGCAGCGCACGGCCTCGGCGGCCCGGAATGTGACGGGCCGGAGGGGGAAGTCGTGCATTTCGTACCGTATCTTTTCGCCGAATTCCCGGCGGAGCCTCTTGAGCGCACCCTGCGCGTTCCGGCAGTGGGGTCACCCGAAGTCGGCGAACTCCATCACGACCAGCCGCCCGTCGGCCGCCTTCGGCCGCGTGGCGTCCACCGCCGTCCCGCTCGAGCCGAGATACTTCGCGCCCGCCCCCATGCCCAGGAGGACGACCAAGGCCGCCAAAGCGGTCCACATCGCGCTCGGTCGGCTCTTGGCCTTCCATGCGCGTCCATTTTTTGTTCCGCGTTTTCCTGCCATGGGCTTTTCGCCTCTAGCTCTCTTCCGCCAGCTTGGGGGCCTTGACGGATCGGTTCACGAAGTATTGCTGGACGACCGAAAGGATATTGTTGGACAACCAATAAAGAACCAGGCCGACGGGAACCGGATAGAAGAGGAACATGCCCGTGAAGACCACCGGCATGAACATCATCATCTTCGCCTGGGAGGGGTCGCCGGAGACCGGCGTCATCTTCTGCTGAAGGAACATCGAGGCGCCCATCAGGAGGGTCAGGATGGGCAGCGGGCTCTCCCGCTGGGACAGGTCGGTGATCCAAAAGAAGAGCGGCGCGCCGCGGAGCTCGATGGAGACGAGCAGGGCGTTGTAGAGCCCGAAAAAGACGGGGATCTGGATCAACATAGGGAGGCAGCCCATCATCGGGTTGACCTTGTGCTCCTTGTAGAGGCCCATCACCTCCTCGTTCATCTTGGTCTTGTCGTCCTTGTAGATCTCCCGGAGCTGCTTCATCTTCGGCTGGAGCTTCTGCATCTCCTTCATGTTCTTCATGCTGATGTGGGTGAGCGGGTAGAAGATCAGCTTGATCAGGATGGTCAGGAGGATGATGGCGATACCCCAGTTGCGCGAAACGACGTGCATCTTCCGGAGCGCGTACATCAGAGGGCGGGAGACGAAGGCGAACTTTCCATAGTCGAGGGAGTTCTCCAGGCCGACCTTGAGCTCGGCCATCCGGCGCTCCTCCTTGGGGCCGATGTAGAGATCCAGATCGGCGGCCGCCCGGGCGCCCCCCGCGAGGGGAACCGTGACGGCATAGTCCTTGATCTCCCCGTTCATCCCGAGCAGGCTGACCTGCGAGCCCGCCGCACCCGCGCGCGGGATCAGGGCGGCGATGAAATACTTCGTCTGGAGGGAGGCCCAGAGGAGGTCCGCCCCGTGGGTGACGGGCTTTCCCGCCTCGGGGTAGTCGTAGAGGAGGTCATTGTCCACATAGCTCATGGGGCCTTCGATCACGCCGCCGTAGCTGCTCCCGCCGGCTCCCCCCAGGCGGGGCCCCCAGGTGATCCCGATGGGCTCCGGATTCCCGGGCTGCTCCACCGACACCTTGACCTTGATCACGTAGGAGTTGTGGCGGAAGCCGAGCGTCTTCTCGACCGCGAGGCCGTCCGCCCCCCGGTAGCGGAAGCGGAGGGTCCCCTCGGGGCGGGAGGGCGAAAGGCGCATGCTGCGCCCGACGACTTGGTAGGCGGCTTCGTTCAGTCGAGCCGCCCGATCGCCCCCGGCGAAGAAGAGGGGCCGCAGGCCGGGGCCGGCGCCCTCCACCAGCTCCACCCCCCGGGCGCGCTCCGCAGGGGTGAGGGTCTTTTCGGGCTTCGCCGGGGCGCCGCCGAACAGGCCCGAGAAAATGCCCTCGGCCTCTTTTTGCGCGATGGGGTAATCCTTCATCCGGGCGGAGACGAGGCCGGCGCCGCGACTCGTGAAGACGTACTCGACGCCCCCCGTGTCGACGCGCACGCGGATCTCCTCCGCCAGGGGCGGGGCGGGGGCCGCCCGCGCCGCGGCCGGGGCTTTCGCGGGCGGCGCCGGCGCCTTCGCGGCCGGGGACTTCACCGACAGGGAGGGCGTGGCGAGGAGCTGGCGCGGGGCCGACGGCGCTTTCTTCTTGGCCTCCTGCTTCAGCGCCGCCTGCCGCTGCCTTTTTTCGGCCCGCTTATCCTCCATCGGGCGGATGACGAGGTACTGCCACCCGAGAAGGACGGCCAGCGCAAGGACAGCGGCGAGGATTGCGTTCTTCTCCATCAGCCGATCTTCTCCATCAGTCGATCTCCGGCGGCTCGGTCATGGAACAGGATCCTCCCCCCCCGGATGGAGGGGGTGGCAGCGCACGATGCGGCGGATCGAAAGCCACAGGGCCCGGTGAGGGGGATGGCGGCGGAAGGCTTGCGCCGCGTAGCGCGAGCACGAGGGGGTGAACCGGCAGCTTCCCGGAAGGATGGGGGCGATGAGCAGCTGGTAGGCCCGGATCATGACGAGAAAGAACCCGCCCAGACCCCGCGTGATGAAGCGCACCCCGGCCTCACCTCTTCCGGGGACGCATGGCGTCCAAAAACACAATTTCCACATCCCTCAGCCTGGCCCTCACGATGGGGCTTTTGGCCACGGCGACCAGATCCAGCCCGGGAGGAAGGCGGTGGCGAAGGCGGCGGAACGCTTCCCGCAGAAGGCGCTTGGCCCGGTTTCGCTCGACCGCCCGTCCTGTGTGCCGGGAAGCAATGACGCCGAGGCGGGTGACCCCTCCGGCGCTCGGCAGGATGTGAAGGGTGAAGTAGCGGTTGCTGTACTTCCTGCCCTTCTGGAATACGCGGGTGAACTCCGGGGTGCGCCGAATCCGCGCCGCCGGACGAAACCGCTGTCCCACCTCTCCCGCCTCCGACACCCCGCGGAAGGGGGCGGCCGCCGGCCCGCCTCCCGCCCTACACGGTGAGGCGCTTCCTTCCCTTGGCGCGCCGGCGCCGGAGCACCGTCCGCCCGCCCACCGTCTTCATGCGGCGGCGGAAGCCGTGGGTCTTCACTCGCTTCGTCCGGTTCGGCTGGTATGTCCGCTTCAAGGTGCTCGCCTCTGTTTGCGCCGGGCGCCCAAGGCCTGCCAGGAAAGGGCCTGGCAAGGCCTCCCCCGAAACCCGGGCGTACATTAGCCACCGGCTTCCTCGGTTGTCAAGATGGCGATCTGCGCGGCGGCCCGTCCCGGGGGCGCCGCTCGCGCCGTGTGCGCGGAGGCCGAATCCGCCCTCTCTGCGGGCGATTCGGGCCGCCAAGGGCCGTCCGCCGAAAAAAACACCCCGGAGTAGTGCGGCGCATTTCAAGGGCTTCCCAAAAACGAAAAAATAACCGGTGTTTTTTGGTGGAAAAAGCTTGATCTTTGCCCACAAACCGTGGATATTCTCTTTTGTCCGATCACTTCAACCCGTCCTGTCTTCGCCGAATCGCCCTGCTCGATGAGGCCGCGGCGCGGGGCGCCCTGCGGCGCGGTTGGGTGATCCCGGACATCCGCGGCCCGGCCAACGCCGGTCCGCCCCCGCCTTTTTGGGGTCTCTCGATGGAAGCGCTTTGGGAGCGGTGCCTCGACAGGCTCCGGGAAGAGGTCTCCAGCCAGACCTTCGAACGGTGGTTCTCCGCCACCCGCGAGGTTTCCCGCGAGGGGGCCGTCCTCACCGTTCAGGCCTCCGATTCCTTCTCCCTCGAAACGCTGCGCTCGCGGTACGGGGATCTGCTCTCCGACATTCTCCGCCAGGAAGCGGGCGAGGCCGTCACCCTCCGGCTCATCGCCCCGAACGGCGCGGCGGCGCCGAGCCGCCCGGCCGACCCCTCCTCCTCCGCGCCTGCGCTCGCGTCAGCCCCGAAGATTCTCGAGTTCCTCAACCCGAAATATAAATTCGAGAACTTCGTCGTCGGCGCCTCAAATGAGTTTGCGCACGCGTGCGCACTGAGGGTGGCCAATCAACCGGGCCACGGCCTGAACCCCCTTTTCATCTACGGGGGGGTTGGGCTCGGCAAGACTCACCTCCTGCACGCCATCGCCCACCGGATTTTCGAGCGCACGCCCGGGGCGCGGATTCATTACACCTCCTCCGAGAACTTCATCAACGAGCTCATCGGCTCTCTCCAACGGAACCGAATGTCCCAATTCCGCAGCAAATACAGGAAGATAGACATCCTTTTGATCGACGACATCCAGTTCATCGCCGGCAAGGAGCGGACCCAGGAGGAGTTCTTCTTCACCTTTAACGCACTCTATGAGACGGGCAAACAGATCGTCATCACGAGCGATCAGGTTCCTAAAGAGACGCCCGGTCTCACCGAAAGACTCCGCGCTCGCTTCGTCTGGGGAATGATGGCGGACATTGGCTCGCCAGATTTCGAAACCAAGGTCGCCATTCTCCAACACAAGGCCGCCGAACAAAATTTTCATCTTCCTCCCGAAGTTGCCCACTTCATTGCAGACGGCGTGCGCTCCAATATTCGCGAGCTGGAGGGTTGTCTCATTAAGCTTATCTTCCACGCCTCGCTTCACGGGGGTGAGATTGACGTTCCGACAGCCCAGGAAACACTCAAGCAGTTCCTCCGTGACGCTTCCCGATCCACAAACATCGAGAACATCCAACGCATCGTGGCGGACGCTTACCAGATCAAGGTTTCAGATCTCCGCTCCAAAAACCGCTCACCCGCATACGCCTTCCCCCGGCAAATAGCAATGTACCTCTCCCGGAATCTCACTCGCGCCTCCACCACCGAGATCGGCCGCCGCTTCGGGGGCAAAGATCACTCCACCGTCATCCATTCCACAAACAAGATTCAGGGTCTCCTCGATAAAGATTCCTCTTTCCGCATCACCGTGGATAAACTCAAGGAAAAAATCGAGGCCTCATAACCCGTGACACTATATGTTGATAACCCTGTTTATATGTGTTTTTTATGTGGAAAACGCTATATCCACATAATTCTCCCTTTTGCGGCCCCAGATAATTCACTCGACTCCCCTCCTCAACTCCCTGTTTTTCCTTTATTTACAGAGATTTCCTCATTTCCACACCCTCTTCTACTACTACTAAACTGATCTATATAGATCACTAGTAATAGAAGAATAAGGGAATAACTTGCGAATAAAGCGAATCGCTCTAACCACCTTCCGAAATTACAAGAGCCTCATTTTCTCTCCTCATCCTTCGTTCAATTACCTTTTTGGGTGCAACGGAGCTGGAAAGACGAATCTTTTGGAAGCCATCTATTTTCTTCTTCATCTCCGGTCTTTTCGGCGGGCTTCGCGGATGGCCATGGTGGCGGAGAATGAGGAGGGAATGCGTCTGCGGGGGGATCTGGTTCGGGATGGCGGGGACGGCGCGCTCACCCTGGAGGCGGTGGTTCAGGGAGATCAGCGGAAATACAAGGTGAATGGCAAGGAAGAGGGAAATTTACTCTCCTATCTGGGCCGGGCTTATGCGGCGGTCTTCTTTCCGGAGAGTCTTCAGGTCATCAAGGCGGGGCCGGCTTTGCGGCGGGCGTTTTTTGACCGGGCCATTGCGGCTGAAGATCCACGTCATTTAGAGGAAACGCGAGAGTATAACCGTCTCCTCGGAGAGCGCAATCGGCTTTTGAGGGAAGGGAAAGATTTTGATATAATGGACGTCTGGGAGCGGCGGCTTATCGAGTCTGCCGCCCGAATTGTCGCCCGCAGGCACCGATACTTGGCCTCTCTCCGACGGCAGCTTCTCGTCCTGGAACAGCGCCTGGGCGGTGAAATGCGCCGTTCCTTGAGTGTTGAGTATGCCGCTGGATGGATGAGACAGAGCCGGGAATATCCAGAGCTGGCGCTCGCCGCTGAGCAGGCTCCCTCCGCCGGGGAGAAGGAAAACCCCGCCGCCCACGAGAGTTTAGAGGAAGAAATCCGCGGGCTCCTAAAGGAAGAGGCTGTACGCAAAGCCGCGGAGGATCGCAGGCGCGGCGCAACCCAATGGGGTCCGCACCTGGACGATTTTCGGATCTTATTGGGGGGCCGCCGGGCGCGCGACACCGCCTCTCAGGGAGAACAGCGCGGGCTTATGATCCGTC
>JAZGDQ010000426.1:0-2905 GCA_036477985.1 bacterium | reverse complement strand
TCTCCCTCCACCGCATACGCGATCTCGCCGGCGTCGCCGCGAATGATGAGGGCGGCCTCTCCCTCGGCGCCATGACCACCCTGCGCGCCCTCGAAACCGACCCGGGGGTGATGAAGGACTACCCCCTCCTGGCCGAGACGCTCTCCCAGGTGGCCAACGTGCGCGTGCGCGGGGCGGCGACGCTGGGGGGAAACCTCGCACACGGCGACTACCGCCTCGACCCGCCGGGCGCCCTCATCGCCCTGGGCGCGCGCCTCCGCCTGGGCTCGCCGCGCGGGGTGCGCACCCTCCCCCTCGCGGACTTCTTCCTCGGCTTCTTCGAGACGGACAAGGCGGAGGACGAGATCATCCTCGGGGCGGACCTCCCGCCGCCCGATCCCGCCGCCTCGGGCCATTACCTCAAGTTCACCTCCCACGCCTCCTCCGACTGGCCCTGCGTGGGGGTGGCGGCGCACCTGCGCTGGGACGGCGCGGGCCGATGCGCGGGCGCGGAGGTCGTCGTGACGGCGGCGGCGGCCACGCCCCTCCGTGTGGCGGGGATGGCGGATCTCCTCAAGGGCGAAGCCCTCACCGAGGCGCTCGCCCGGCGCGCGGGGGAGCTCGCCGCCGGCCAGCTCGAGCCCATCGAGGACGCCTCGGGCTCGGCCTGGTACAAGCGCGAGATCGCGCCCGTCCTCGTGCGCCGCGCCCTCCTCGAGGCCGCCCGCCGGGCTCCGGCCGCCCGTGGCGCAACGGGGAGGAGCAGGGGATGAGAAGTCCGCGCGAGTCCATCGAGTGGAGCGTGGTCGGGCACGACCTCCCGCGCCTGGACGGCCCCGAGAAGGTGCGCGGGTCGCTCCGCTACCTCGCCGACATGGACTTCCCCGGCGCCCTCCATTGCGTCCTCGCCCGAAGCGAGCGGCCGCACGCGAAGATCCTCCGGATGGAGACGGAGGCGGCGCGCGCCCTCCCCGGCGTCGCCGCCGTCGTCACGGGGGAAGACCTCCTCGCCATCGAGGGAGTGACGCCCTACTACGGGCCCGCCTTCCGCGATCAGCCCATCCTCGCCATCGGGAAGGTGCGCTACGCCGGGGAGCCCATCGCCGCCGTCGCCGCCGAGAGCCGGGAGGCCGCCGAGGAGGCCGCCGCGCTCATCTCGGCCGAGTACGAGGACCTCCCCTACGAGATGGACCCCTACGCGGCCGCCCAGCCGGGCGCGCCCGCCGTGCACGACCGCGTCGAGGCGGCCGGGGCCTTCGCCGACCTCATGGCCCTCCAGGGAACCCCGGGGAGCAACGTGTGCACGAACTACAAGCTGCGGTGCGGGGACGCCGAGAGGGCGCTGGCCGAGGCGGACACCGTTTTCGAGGACACCTACGTCTGCCCCCCCGTCTCCCACGCCCACCTGGAGCCGCACGGGACGGTCGCCCGCTTCGAGCCCGGCGGCCGGCTCGTCGTCCACACCACCTCCCAGAGCCCCTTCTTCGTGCGCGCCGACCTGGCCGCCATCTTCGGCCTCCCCCTCGCCAAAGTCCGCGTCGTCGTCCCCCCGCTGGGGGGCAGCTACGGCGGGAAGATCTACGACAAGCTCGAGCCCGTCACCTGCCTCATGGCCAAGGTGACGGGGAGGGAGGTGCGCTGCCACCTCACGCGCGAGGAGGTCTTCTTCACCACCTCGCGGCACGGGGCGGTGACGAAGATCTGGACCGGCCTGAAGGGGGGGCGCATCACCGCCCGCAAGATGGAGGTGTACTACGACACCGGCGCCTACGCCGAGATAGGGCCGCGCATCGCCCAAAAGACGGGCTCGACGGCGCCGGGGCCCTACAAGATCCCCAACGTCCAGGTGGACGTCTTCTGCGTCTACACGAACAAGACCCCCTCCGGGCCCCTGCGCGGCTTCGGCGTCCCCCAGCTCTCCATCGCCTACGAGACGCACATGGACAAGGCGGCCGCCCACCTGGGGCGCGATCCGGTGGATCTGCGGCGCGAGTACGTCCTGGAGGAGGGGGACCTTTACGCCACCGGCTCGGCCATGACCTCGATCGGCCTCAAGCCCTGCCTCGAGGCCGTGGCCGAGGATATGGCCTGGCCCGCCGGGGGGCGGGTCCCCCCGCGGCGGGAGCGGGAGGGCGCCATCGCGCGCGGGCGGGGGATCGCCCTCGGGATCAAGTCCGTCCTCTCCCCCTCCATCTCGAACGCCATCGTGGAGCTGAGCAGCGACGGCAGCGCCATCGTGCGCTGCGCGACGGTGGAGATGGGACAGGGGTCCACGACCATCTTCGCCCAGATGGCGGCCGAGGTGCTGGGCCTCTCGCCCGAAAAGGTCCGCGTCCCCGCCCCGGACACCGATCAGTCCCCCTACGACACCCTGACGGCGGGGAGCCGCTCGACCTATCACATGGGGAACGCCGTGGTGGAGGCCGCCCGCCGGGTGCGCGAAAAGCTCATCGAGACGGCCGCGGAGGATCTGGAGATCCCCGCCGGGGATCTGGAGCTGCGGGAGGGGCGCGTCTTCGTCCGCTCCCTGCCCGAGCGCGGGCTGACCATCCCCGAGATCTTCATCAAGCGCTTCGGCGCGCCCGGCACGACGCTGACCGGGGAGGGCACCTTCCAGACCCGGGTGGACAAGGCCGACCCCGAGACGGGCCAAACCGCGAAGATGACCGAGCACTGGTTCGCCGGGGCGACAGGGGCCGAGGTCGAGGTGGACACCGAGACGGGCTTCGTCACCGTCACCAGGCTCTACGGGGCGGGCGACGTGGGCCGGGCCATCAACCCGCAGCACTGCGCCGAGCAGATTCGCGGGGCGGCCATCATGACCCTCGGGTTCACCCTCTTCGAGGAGATGCGCATGGAGGACGGGCGGCTCACGAACGGCACCTTCCTCGAGTATCCCCTCCCCGGCTTCCGGGACGTGCCGCGC
>JAZGDQ010000425.1:0-2582 GCA_036477985.1 bacterium | reverse complement strand
TTCCACTCCCGCTTTTCGATCCGCTTCCGCGCCCACGCCTTGTACTTTTCCAAAATACGCTTCAGGCGCCGAAGCGCGCCCGCGTGGCCGGGGGAGAGGAGCAGCGCCTCCCGGAGGGTCTCGTGGGCGTTGTCCCCCTTCGGGCTCGTCAGGCGGTTTTGGGCGGCCTGAAGGTCGGCCTTCCGCAGGAGGGCGGCGAGCCGGCCCGCGGGCGCGGGGCGGGGGGCGGGCGCGGGGCGGGGCGCGGAAGCCGCTTTCGCGGAAGGGGCTTTCGCGGCTTCACCGCCCAGCCGCTTGCGGCCCGGCACGACGAACACGAACCTCCCCTCCCCCGAGAGGTTCAAGAAGACGGGCCGCTGGCGGTTGTTGGATTCGGCGACGACCCAGTCGCGCACGAAGGCCCCGAGAGAGGAGAGCTCGAACCATCCCCACCTCCGGGCGTCGGCCTCGCCCCGCAGGCCGCGGACGAGGAACCTCGTGAACAGGCTGTTTCCGTCCCGCTCGACGGCCTGCTGGCCCGTGCGGCAGGCCGTGAGGATCTGAACGGCCGGCTTGCGCACGAGGCCGGCGAGGCTCTCCGGGCCGGAGAGGGGCTTTGGCGGTTCGCCCTCGAAGTCGGAGTAGCACATGCCGAGGAGGAAGAGGACGTGCCGGGTCTTCAGGCTCTCGGCGAACTTGATGAACGCCTCGACCGAGATGCCGGTTCTGTAGAGGTCCAGGTGATCGACGTCCTGGGTGACGAGGTAGCCCCGAACCTTTCCCCTCACCCGGAAATCCGCCGCGTGGCCGCTGAAGAAGATCAGCACGCGGTCCTCCCGGCCCACCTTCGGGATGAGGGTGTTCTTCAGGAGGGAGAGGATCCCCTTCCGGGTGGCGCGGCGGCCGGTGAGGGTGAAGATCTGGCTCGGCGGAAAGCCCATCCGTGCGAGGACGGCCCTCATGTCCGCCGCGTCCTTCTCGGCGAACTGGAGGGAGTGGATGAACGGATCCTTGTAGTCGTTGATGCCGATCAGGACGGCCCAGGAGTTCCGGTACAGCGTGAGGCTCCCCACCCGGGGAGCCTTGGTGACTACGGAGAGGCTCCGCCCCGCGGCGGGGGCGGTGGCGGGCGCGAGAAGGACGAGGAAAAGGAGGAGCGCGACAGCGCCCGAATTTCCCGCCGCCGCCCGGGGCTTCATGGGAGTGTCCTCTCCTGCGGCGGGCTGATTCTCCGAAAGTGCGGCCGGTGAGCGAAAAGTATGGCAGGGGGGAGTGCGCGAGGCAACGCCGGAGAGAGCGGCTCAGCTCCCGTTCAGCTTGCGGTAGGCCTTCTGCATGATGAGGGCGTCGTACTCCAGCGCCGGGCTCTCGCAGACGACCCGCCCCTCGGCGCCGAAGTCGATGAGCGCGCGGAAAAGGTCTTTGTAGTTCATGTCCGACTCGTCGATCTCGAGGTGGTTCTTCTCGCCCTTCTCCCCGTAGGCGATGCCCGAGAGGTGGATGTGCATCGAGGCGAGGGCGGCCTTGCCCATCCGGTCGCGGATGCGCTCGAGCTGGGAGCCGAACTCCTCGTAGGTGTTGTTGGCCCCGTTCGTGCGGGCGTGGATGTGGCTGAAGTCCACCGTGATGCCCACGTTCTCGCGCTTCACCTCGCGGGCGAGCTCTGTCAGCTCGTCGAGCGAGCCGAACTGGCTCTCCTTGCCCGTCGTCTCCGGATCCAGGCGGCAGGGGCAGCCCTCCCCCTCCAGCGCGTCGGCCAGGGCGGCGATCTCCTCGGCCATGCGCGCGTACACCTCGCCGGGATCGCGCTTCTGGTAGAAGCCCGCATGGAAGCAGGCGCCGTCCCCGCCGCAGGCGGCCAGCGCGCGCGCGGTGTCGAGCACGCGGGTGCGGCTCGCGGCGAGCTTCTCCTCCTCCATCGAGTAGAGGTTGACGTAATAGGGCCCGTGCGCCGTGACGCGCACGCCCGTCTCCCGCTGAAGCGCGTCGACCTTCTCGCAGGTTTCGGGCCGGATGCGCACGCCGTGGACGAACTCCATCTCGTAGACGCCCAGGCCCAGCTCGTGCAGCCGCCGGATGGCCCCCGGATGATCGTGGGGCTCGGCCGAGTGGGGGACGCCCCCCGTGCCGAAGAAGATGCGGTCGGCCTTCTTGCCCGGCGGATTCACGCGGAGCGGCCCGTCGTAGACCTTCTCCTCCTTCTTCTTTTTCGCTTTCGGAGGGGCCTTGGCCTCCGCGGGCTTTTTGGCCGCGGGCTTCTTCTTCGCGGCGGCTTTTTCGGGAGTCACGTTCCCCTCACACACCGGGAGGCGGAAGGGCGCGCGGCCCCCGCATCCGGAAGGCGGTCCGCCCGCGCTCATTCCCTTTGACGGCAACGATACCAGACCGCCCGCCCGGGCGCGACGGAGGCGGGGCGCAGGCGCCTCCCCCTAGGCGGCGGAGGGCTCGCGCGGGGGCTCATCGAGCCATTCCTCGAGCTGGGCGAGGAGCTCCTTCCGCCCCAGGCCCTCCTTCGCGCTCGTGAGGATGGGGCCCGACCAGCGCCCGTAGAGGCCCGCGCCTTGAACCAGCGTCTTGGTGAGGGCGTCGGCGGCGGCCCGCCG
>JAZGDQ010000424.1:0-3577 GCA_036477985.1 bacterium | reverse complement strand
GGCTTGCCGGGGAGGGGGTTTTATTATTCTCCGATATACCTCCCTCTCGGACGCCCACGGCGGGGCGGACGCCCTCTTGGCGGCCCCTGGCGGGGCCGACCACCCGGGCTTGCGAAAATCCCTGGTTCGTTTATGTTGTCCGGCGCCTCATCGGTCGGCCCGGCCCGCGTTGGGCGCCCCGGAGCCGGTGAATCATTCAACCCAACGCACTGGAGACGAAATGGCTGGAGAAAAGGTTCGTCTGGCCTCGGTGGGGCTCGGATGGTGGTCCAACATTTTGGCCGACGCCGTGGGACGGAGCGGCGCCGGGGAGATTGTCCGCGGATTCGCGCGCTCGGAGGACGCCCGCAAGGCGTTCGCCGAAAAGCACGGCTGCCGCCCCGCGGCCAGCCTGGACGAGATTCTCAAGGACCCCGAGGTGGACGGCATCCTCGTCGCCACCCCCCATTCCACCCATCCCGACATCATCTGCGAGGCCGCCTCGGCCGGGAAGCACATCTTCGTCGAAAAGCCCCTCACACTGACGGTGGCCGAGGCGAAGCGGGCCGTGAAGGCGGCCGCAAATGCGGACGTCACCCTCCTGGTGGGCCACAACCGCCGCCGCCAGGGTGCGAACCGCAGAATCCGCGAGATGATCGACAAGGGCGAGCTGGGCGTCGTCCACCAGCTTGAGTCGAACCTCTCGCTCGCCATGGGCCTCAACCCGCGGCAGGGGTGGCGCAACGACGCCGATGAGTGCCCGGTGGGGGCGATGACCGGCCTGGGCGTCCACATGGTGGACAACCTCCACTACCTCGCCGGCCCGGTGAAGCGGCTCAGCGCCCTGAGCAAGAAGATCGCCGCCAAGGGCAACCTCGACGACGTGACCGCCATCGTCCTCGAATTCGAGAGCGGCCCCCTCGGCTACATCGGCACGACCTACGTCATCTCCAAGATCTGCGTCACCTCCGTCTACGGCACCGAGGCCTCGGCCTGGGCCGAGGAGGAGGCGACGCGGCTGTTCGTCCAGAAGCCCGACGCCGAAGCGCGCTCGGAGGTTCCCTGCGAGACCGTCGACCACCTCGCCGAGCAAATGACCGAGTTCGCCGGCTGCATCCGCGGGACGGCCACCCCCGAGACGGGCGGCCCCGAGGCGACCGAGGTGGTGGCCGTCCTCGAGGCCGTCATCGAGAGCGTGAAGAGCGGCGAGGTGGTGGAGGTTTCCCAGTTCCGTTGATTCCCCCGGGTCCCGGGAGGGGACTTCCTCCCTCCCCGGACGGCGGGGCTTTCGGGAGGTCGCCATGCCCCAAATGACCCACGTCGGCGCCTCGCCGACGAAGGAGGACGCCCTCGCCAAGGCGGTGGGCGACACCCTCTTCGGAGACGACTTTCACCTGCCGGGCGAGCTCCACGGCCGGGTGATCCGCGCGCGGATCACCCCGGCGCGGATCAAGAAGATCGACCCCCGCAAGGCGCTCGCCCTGCCCGGGGTGCACTGCGTCCTCACGGCCAAGGACATCCCCGGCGTGAACGCGGGCCGCTACCCGAACTATCCCGTCCTGGCCGAAGACACCGTTCGCGGAATTGGGGACGCGGTGGCCCTCGTCGCCGCCGACACGCGCGATCTGGCCGACGAGGCCGCCCACCTCGTCCAGGTGGACTACGAGCCCCTCCCGGGCGCCTACGACTTCGCCCGCTTGGAGGGGGAGGTCCTCTGCGACTGGCGCACCGAGAAGGGGGACGTCGAGGCGGGCTTCGCCCAGGCCGACGTCATCGTCGAGAACGAATACTTCTCCGCCTGCCTGGACCACGCCTACATCGAGCCCGAGGGCGGGCTTGCCTGGATGGACGAGCGCGGGGTGATGAACATCCGCGTCCCCACCCAGACCATCGAGAATTATCAGAAGGTCGCCGCCACGCTCGGCCTCCCCGAGAGCCGGGTGCGCTACATCTGCCCCATGCTCGGCGGCGCCTTCGGGGGGAAGGAGCACCCCCTCCTGGGCGATTTCCTGGGCCTCCTCTCCCTGCGGACGGGCCGCCCCGTGCGCATGGCCTACTCGCGCGAGGAGACCATCCACACCGGGAGCAAGCGCCATCCCTTCCTGATGCGGTGCCGCACGGGCGCCACGAAGGACGGCCGCCTCACCGCCGTCGAGGTGGACATCCTCGCCGACGCGGGCGGCCACGCCGCCGCCTTCAGCAAAAATCTCGTCCTGGGCGCCCTGTGCATCAGCGGGGGCCCCTACGCCATCCCCAACGCCAGGGGCCGCGCGCGCGCGGTCGCGACCAACAACCCCTTCACCGAGGCCATGCGCGGGGTGGGGGCGAACCAGGTCTGCTTCGCCTACGAGGCCCAGATGGACGATGTGGCCGCCCGAATCGGGATGGACCCCCTCGCCTTCCGCCGCCGCAACTTCATCCGCAAGGGCGGAACGCTGATGCAGAAGCAGCCCGTCCCGAGCGCCGTCCTCCTGCCCGAGCTTCTCGATCAGGTGGAGAAGGCCGCCGGCGGGGGGACGGGGCCTCTCGCCGGGCGCGGGGGGCCTTGGCGCCGGGGGGTGGGCTACGCCGCCAACCTGGCCGGCTACGGGCGCCCGCGCAACGAGGGGGAGGCGTATCTCTCCCTTCAGGACGACGGGAGCGTGAGCCTGCGGGCGGGCGCCTCCGACGTGGGGGCGGGTCAGACCCACACCTACCGCCAGATCGCCGCCGAGTCGATCGGGGTTCCGCTGGAGCGGATCGCCGCCGTCATGTCCGACTCCGAGGTCACCCCCCTGTGCGGCATCACGGCGGGCAGCCGCCAGACCCTCATCTCGGGCGGGGCGGTCCACCGGGCCGGGGTCGAGCTGAGGGACCGCCTGCGCCTCGCCGGGGCGGAGCTGCTCGAGGCGGCGCCGGCGGACGTGGAGGTCCACGACGGGCGGGTGTTCGTCGGCGGCGCCCGGGATCGCTCGGTCGATCTCACCGAGGTGATCGGAAAGTGCAAGGAGATGGGAATCCCCCTCCACGTCACCGGGAAGATGGAGATCGGCGCCCACGCCTACGAGGGTCACGAGAAGTACGGAAACGGCGGGGGCTGGATGGACTACACCTTCGGGGTGCACGCGGCCGAGGCCGAGGTGAACGTGGACACCGGCGAGGTCCGGCTCCTCCGCTACTGGGCCTCCCACGACGTGGGCCAGGCCATCCATCCCCAGCACGTCGAGGGGCAGTTCGAGGGCGGGGCGATGATGGGCATCGGCCACGCGCTGATCGAGGAGATCCTCACCGAGAAGGGCGTCCCCCTCACCATCCACTTCGAGAGCTATCTCATCCCCACCGCCATGGAGACGCCCGAGTGGGAGTCGCTCTACCTCGAGTCGGGCGGCGGGCTCGGGCCCTACGGCGCGAAGGGAATCGGCGAGCCCCCCTGCACGGCGGCGGCGGCGGCCGTGGCCAACGCCGTGAGCCAGGCCATCGGCGCCCGCATCACCCGGATCCCCATCACCCCGGATCACGTGATGGAGGTCTTGGGGAAGCTCGAGGGGAAGGGGGGGAAGGGGTAGGGCGCCTGGATCGGGCAGGAGGAGACGCTATAATCCCCTGGACACCCTCTCAC
>JAZGDQ010000423.1:0-6062 GCA_036477985.1 bacterium | reverse complement strand
TTGAGCGGGCGCAAACGCCGGACCCCGGTCCCTCGGATTTGCGGGGCGCCGCATCCCGAAGAAAGAGGCGCGCCTCACCTTTTCGCCGGGGAGGCCGGGAGCTTGGGGAGCCCCCCCGTGGCGTCCGCCCCGATGGGGGGAATGCGATTTCGGCGGCGACCTCGTAGGCGCCCTTGGGCCCCAGCGCGAGGTTCGCCGCGAAGGCGCCCTCTTTCTCCGGCGGAAGGGGAAAGGTCTTCTCCCATCCGCCGCGCGTGAAGCGGAGGCGGACCCGGAGGCCGGCCGCCGCCGCGCCGGAGGGCGAGTTCGCTTTCTTCTCCCGCGCCGGCGCCTTGGGGGGAGTGGATATCAGCTCCACCGAAAAGTCCCCGACCGTCTTCTCCCCCACGCGCTGGAGGACGTAGCCGATGCGGCTGGTGTGGTGGGCGAGGACCCAGGGTGGGGGGGCCAGCGCGCCAAGCAAGAGGGTGAGCGCTCCGATCAAGGGAGCGGGCGCCGCGGGCGGAAAGGCGCCCCGGCCTGTCGGTCGGGTCATCTGGGTTCGCTCTCCTTTCCGGAAATTCGGAGTCCCGCGAGCAGGCGGGGATTTCCCTCCCACACATACCGGGAAAGGGAGGCCCCGGCCACGGCGCGGGGAGGAGGGCCTCACGCGGGGGGCGCGTCCGAAAATGGGATTATCCCCGGCGGGCGGGCGTAAATCCGCCTCCGCTACGCCCGGCGCTTGACTTCCCCGACGGGCTGCACTATGGGATCAGAAGGCCCCGCGAATGGGGAGGCGGGGCCGCCGATTTTCCCAAAAGGGCGCGGCGAGGCCCCTTTTCCCCGCCGCATCCGACAAACGAAACGGGCTTTGCCGTCGGCCCTCATTCCGGTGGACATCCTCTTACCAATTCGATCGGGAAAGGAGCGGATATGCGCATGAAACTCTGGGGGACCCCTCTCGTTCTCGCCGCGGCGCTGACGATCATTCCGGCGGCTCCCGCCTCGGCCTACAAGGCGGGCGAGGTGAAGGGCGGCGGCTCGATCTCGGGCGTCATCAAGTTCGACGGGGAGGCGCCCAAGCCGAAGAAGTTCTCCGTCAACAAGGACAAGAAGGTTTGCGGGAAGAAAGACATCTTCTCCGAGACCTTGTCGGTCAAGGACGGCGGCGTCCAGTGGGCGGTGGTCTCCCTCAAGGGCGTCGAGTCCGGGAAGGAATGGGGCGGCCTCAGCAAGGCGGTGATCGATCAGAAGGGCTGCATCTACAAGGCGCACATCACCGTCATGAAGGCCGGCTCCCGGCTCCTCGTCAAGAACAGCGACAAGATCCTCCACAACGTCCACACCTATCCCGGCAAGACGAAGAACCCCACGGCGAACATCGCCCAGCCCAAGTTCAAGAAGAAGCTCAAGATGAAGAAGCGCTACTTCAAGAAGGCGGGAATCGTGGGGTTGAAGTGCGACGTGCACGATTGGATGAACGGGTACGTCGTGGTGGCCGACAGCCCCTACTCCGTCGTTTCGGGTGAGGGCGGGAAGTTCAAGCTCACCGACGTTCCGGCCGGCTCCTACACCCTCGAGGTCTGGCACGAGACGCTCGGGACCAAGTCGGTCGAGGTCACCGTGAAGGGCGGCGCGGACGCGGAGGTGGACGTCACCTTCGAGAAGTAGAGGTGGCGCCGGTACGGCGCCCCAGCACGGCGGCCGGCCCGGCGCCGGATCGAAGAGAGGCCGCGGGGGTCCCCTCCCGCGGCTTTTCTTTTGTCCCCGCCCGGGCGGCGGGGGCGCGCCGGAGGGTCCGCGTCACCCCCTCTTCCGGCCCCCGCGGGCGAGGGCGCGGACGGCCTCCCCGATCCGATCGATCTCCTCCCCGGTGTTGAGGTAGTGGATCGAGGCGCGGACGGCGGGCGGCTCGGAGTCCACCGCGCGCAGGACGACGCGGTTCTTCTTCAGAAGGCGCGCGGCCACCGTCTCCGCCTTCATGCCCCCCACCCGGAAGGCCACCAGGCCCGACTGCGCGGGCCCCGGCGGGCAGAGGACCTCCACCCCCTTGCACTCGCGAAGGGCGGCCAGGAGCGCATCGGAGAGCTTGAGGACGCGCTTCTCGATCGCCGCGGGCCCGCTCTTGCGGCAAATCTCCACGGCGGCGCCCAGGCCCCGGAAGAGGGCGGGGCTGATCGTGGCCACCTCGAAGCGCCGCGCTTCGGCGTGGGGCTCGAAGGTGAGGGTCTCGAGCCGCTTGCGCCGGGCCGTGCGGTAGCCCGCCGCCGTCTCGCGCACCGTTTTCCGCAGCCCGCGCCGAACGTAGACCGCCCCGGTTCCCTGGGGGCCCATGAGCCACTTCTGGCCCGAGAGGGTGTACACGTCCGCCCGAATCCGCTTGACGTCCACCGCGATCTGGCCCACCGACTGCGCGCCGTCCAGAACGTAGAGCGCGCCCGCGCGCCGGCAGAGCCGGCCGATCTCCTCCACCGGCAGCCGCCGCCCGGTGAGCCAGGCGATGTGGCTCAGGGAGACGGCCCGGGTGCGCGGGCCCATGGCGGCCTCCAGCCGGGTGAGCAGCTCATCGTCTGAGCCCTCCGTCCGCAGGAGGCGCACCCGAATCCCCGCCCGGTCGCGCCACAGGAGCCAGGGGAGGTAGCCCCCCGGGTGCTCCAGGTCGGAGATGATGACCTCATCCCCCGCCTTCCACTCCAGGCCGCCGGCGGCGACGTTCACCCCCCCCGTCGTGTTGCCCGCCAGGGCGATCTCCCCCGGCCGGGCGCCGAGGAGGTCCGCGGCCGAGGCGCGCAGCGCCGCCGCCGTCTCGGCCGCCGCCTCCCGCACCCGGGGATGAAAGGGGCCGAGGGCGGCCTCGCGCTCGAGCACCCCCGTCACCTCGCACAGAACGGCGGCGGGGGAGGGCCCGCTTCCGCCCCAGTTCACGTAGATCTGCCCCTTCAGGGCGGGGATGGAGGCGCGCAGCCGCCGGATTCTCGCCTGGGTGAGCGCCATGGTGCGCTTCTCCTTTCGGTTCGGGAAAAGGGAGAAGGGGAGGGCTACCCGTCTTCCCGGCGGCCTCGCAGGACGCGCTTGTCCCCCACGCGGAGGGTGACGCGCGCGGTGTCGAAGTATTCCAGGAGGGGGATGGCGTGCTTGCGGGTGATGCCGAGCAGGTCGCGGAACTCGCCCGCGGTGATCTCGCCCTTCTCCTGGAGATGCCCCTCCAGGCGCCCGCGCGCCGCCTCGAGCGCCTCGCGGTGGTAGACCAGAGACTCCTTCAGGCGCAGCAGGACGCCCGCGTCCACCAGCACCTGGAGCGCCTCCCGGCCCGAGGCGCCTTTCGCGCCCGCCGCCTCGAAGGCCTCCTCCAGGGCGGGGGGGCGAAACTCCGCCGACCGGAAGACCGCCTCCAGCTTCTCCTTCACCCGGCCCAGCTCCTCCCCCACCTTGACCTGGTGGGCGGCGAGGCGGACCAGCCCCCCCTCCTCGCGTATCTTCCCGGCGCCCGCGAGCTCGGCGAGGGCGGCGTAGACGACGCGGTCGCGCGCCGGGCTCATCTTGCCCCGCAGCTCCTCGCGCGGGACGCCGGGCCGCAGGGGGTTGGCCTTGTGATAGTCCGAGAGATAGCTCTCGATGGATTTCTGAACCTCGCCAAAGTTCTCCGCCGTGAGGGAGAGCGAGGTGTCCGCGTCCACGATGCGGACGGCGCCCTGCCCTTCGAGCGAATCGAGGCTGGCCCGGATCTCCGCGCCGGTGAGGGTGAGCCGACCCGTGAGCTCGCCGATGTCGGCGCCGGCGTAGAGGGTCCGGTCGAGGAAGATGCGGAGGCGCTCGGCCTCATCCCCCGCCCAGAGGCTCTCGAGGTGCTCCAGGGAGGAGCGGCGGCGGCGGCGGTGCTTCCGGGGCATGACGTCGAGAATCTCCCCGCCCCCGATGGTGATGATGGGCGAGTAGCTCCGGATGACGAAGCGATCCCGGGGCAGGGCGGTCACGGGCTCCTCGAGGCGGATCTGCGCGAAGAGGCTCTCGCCCGGCTCGGCCGCGTCCTTTCCGATGAGGGAGACGCGGCCCATCACCTCGGCCGTTCCGGTGTGGAAGCGGACGCGGTCGCGCGTCTTGAGGGGCCGCGGGGCGTCGGCCAGGTGTTCGAGGCGGACGTCGAGCATGTAGGTGGGCTTGAGCTCGCCCGCGTGCCCGAGAACGTCCCCGCGGTTCACCTCGGCCCGCTCGACCCCCTGGAGGTTCACCGCGGTGCGCAGGCCCGCCGTCGCCGTCTCGACCGCCTCCCCGTGCACCTGAAGGCCGCGCACGCGCGCCTGCCGCCCGCGCGGGTAGGTCTCCACCCGGTCCCCGACCCGGACGGACCCGCTGAAGAGGGTGCCCGTCACCACGGCGCCGAAGCCGCGCATGGTGAAGACGCGGTCGATGGGCAGGCGGAAGATCCCCTGATCGTTTTTGGCGCTGGCCGACTCGGCGATTTCGCGCAGCGCCCCGCGCAGATCGTCGAGCCCCTCGCCCGTCTGGGAGGAGACGGGGAGGATGGGGCGCCCCTCGAGGAAGGTGCCCTTCACGAAATCGCCCAGGTCGTCGCGGACCAGCTCGAGCCAGTCCTCCTCGACGAGGTCGATCTTGGTGAGCGCGATCAGTCCCGTCTGGACGCCGAGGAGGCGGCAGATGGCGAGGTGCTCACGGGTCTGGGGCATGACGCCCTCGTCGGCCGCTACGACGAGGACCACCAGGTCGATTCCCCCGGCGCCGGCGAGCATGTTCTTCACGAAGCGCTCGTGGCCCGGCACGTCCACCACCCCGGCGCGGATCCCGTCCAGCTCCATTTGGGCGAAGCCGAGCTCGATGGTGATCCCGCGCTCCTTCTCCTCCTTGAGCCGGTCGGTGTCGGTGCCGGTGAGGGCCTTCACGAGGGAGGTCTTGCCGTGGTCGATGTGGCCCGCGGTCCCGATGATGATGTGCTTCATTCGTGGGTCATCCGGCGTTCGAAGAACCGGCGGGAGGCGGGAGGCTCAAGGCTCATGCCGCGCGATGAAGTCGAGGACCGCCGCGTTGAACTCTCCGGCCCGCGCGATGTAGACGAAGTGCCCGCCCTTGTCGAAGACCTTGAGCTTGGCGCCGGGGATGCCCGCGGAGAGCTGCTCGGAGTAGTAGGGCGGGGTGACGAAGTCGTCCACCGCGACGACGACGAGGGTGGGGGCGGCGATCTGTCCCAGCCGGTCCATCTGATCGTGCGCCATGATGGCGTCGATCCGCTCGGAGAGCACCTCCACCGGGGGGGAGTTGCGAATCGCCTCGTCCTCTTTTAGCCGGATGGCCTCGAAATTCTCGGTGAAATATTCGGGGGAGTGGAGGGCGTAGGAGGCGAAGCGCGTCAGCGCGTCCGGGCCCATCTCGTGGAGCACCCGCTTGCGCATCTCGAACTGCCGCTTGAAGAAGTGATCCGAGCGGGGCCAGGAGCCGCTGAGGACGGCGCTCTGCACGCGTTGGGGGTGGTCGATGCACATCACCTGGATGATGGCGCCCCCGGTCGAGCCGCCCACGAGGTGCGCGCGCTCGATCCCGGCGTCGTCCATGATCGCAATCACGTCGGAGGCCATCAGGGGCACGCTGTAGACGCCGAGCGGCTTGGCGCTCTTGCCCGTCCCCCGGTGGTCGTGCAGGACGACCGGGCCGCGCCGCGTGAAGTCGTCGAGCTGGTTCGTCCAGCCGGAGCGGACGCCGCCGAGCCCGCTGATGAAGAAGACCGGGAGCCTCTCCGCCTCGGGGTTCAGTATCTCGTAGTCGATGTCCACCCCGCCGGAGTTCACCTTCGGCACGGCCGGTCCTCCTCTTGATCCGCGGTTTCGGCGGGCGCCCCTATCCGGAGAGCGTCTCCGCCAGAGCCCGCAGGGCGCGGGCCAGCGGCGCAATCTCCGCCTCCCGCACGCAGCGCATGTCGAGCAGGATTTGATCCTCGTGAATCCGGGCGACGACGGGCGGGTCGCCCCCCCGGAGGAGGGCGTCCAGCCGGTCGGCCGAGATTCCCTCCGGCGCGAGCGCCACCGCCCGGCTCTCGAGCTCGGCCGTGGGCATGGCTCCGCCCCCGACGCGGC
>JAZGDQ010000422.1:0-6740 GCA_036477985.1 bacterium | reverse complement strand
GAAGGACCCCGCCGGGGGGCGCCGGACCCGCCAGGGGACGCCGGCCCCCGCCGAGCCCTCCGGCGAGACCCGCCGGGGAGGGGCCGGACCCGGCCGGGGGGGGGCCGGACCCGGCCGGGGGGGGATTGCGGTCCGCTTCTCGCGGGGCGAGATCGCCGACGACCTCATCCTCCGCCTCCTCGAGAACGAGATGCGGGGCGCGATTCTGGTGACCTCCGACCGGGCGCTGGGCGAGGCGGCCCGGGAGTTCGCCGGCGCCGTCGTCCGCACCGGGGAGTTCCGCGACCGCCTCCTCCAGGCGCGCCACATGGAGGGGGAAGAGGGCGGGGAGGAAGGGGAGGACAGGCCGCCCCCCAGCAGCCGGCAGACGACGAAGAAGCGGGGCAACCCCCGGCGCCTGCCCAAGAAGGAGCGCCAGCGGCGCGGCCGGCTCGGGAAGCTCTGAGACCGCCCTCTCCAATCTTCGCCCATTCCCGCCAAGCCGGACCCGGCGTTTCCTAGGGCGCGTGTTTCCCCTTCTGCTTGAGCCACCCGCCCTCGAGCGCCATGCGGGTCAGGGCGTCGGCCACCAGGGCGTGGCCGGCGGCGCTCATGTGCCAATCCCGGGGATGGAGGTAGAGGGTGCGGGGGTCCGGAACCCGCTCGAAGAGGGAGAGGACGTCGAGATAGGGGAACCGGGCGGCGCGGCTGAGGCGGCGCATCGCGCGCGCCTCGCCCTGCAGCGCGGGCGCGCCCAAAGAGCCGCCCGGCGGAATGTAGGCGAAGATGACGGGGATCCCAAGCCGGTCGCGGACCTTCTCCCACCGGCCGATCATCCTGGCCAGCCCGGCCACCCGCTCCGGCTTTTTGTCGAAATCCCGCTTGAGGGCCTTCCGCTCCTCCTCCAGGGAGGGGAACGGATTGAGCGCACGTTGCTTCGCCACGGCCCGCCGGAGGCGGCGGTGGTTGAACCACACGTTGTAGAGCTTCCACCTCCGGGCGAAGCCGCCCCGGTAGCGGGCGATCAGCTCCTCCTCCTCGCGCATGTCGATCGCCAACTGGGAGCCGCGCAGGCTGTCGAGGGTTTTGAAGTAGACGTCGTCCACAAAAAAAGTCATGACGATGAGGTCGGGCCGGAAGCGCACGCCGTCTCTTTGCAGGTACGCGAGGGAGTGGACGCTGTGCCAGCCCGAGACGCCCGCGTTCAGCGTCTCCACCTCGTGGCCCGCCGCCCGCAGGCGGCGCTCCAGCAGGCGGAGGAAGGTCTGCTCCTCCTCCACCCCCCAGCCGAAGGTGAACGAATCGCCCAGCCCCAGGATGCGGAAAACGCCCGGGCGCTTCTCGGCGGGGTATTCGGGGCCCCGGTGGCCGTGGCGGTTGATCCGGATGTGATAGCCGGCGTCCACCTGCCACCCCCGGGCGCCGGGGCGGTTCGTCCATCCGTACGCGGGGGAATAGCGCGCGTGGCTGCGGATGCGGGGGCGGCTGATGGGCGGGTCCCAAAGCCGGAGGGCGCCCTCGGCGATCGCCAGGGCCGCCGCCAGGCCGCCGAGGACGAGCCCGGCCCGCTTGAGGCGAAGCCGCCCGCTCCCCGGCGCCCTTCTCCCCGCCGCCGCCGCGCCCAGGGTGATGGCGGCGAAGAGGGCGGCGAGGAAGACGGGGCGGACGTGCACGGAATACGGGGAGGCCGCCTGGTGAAGGATGAGGAGGAGGCCGAAGGCGCCGGCGGAGAGGATCGCGCGCGGGGCCGGCCCCCTCCTTCCCCCTCTTCCCGCCCGGAGAGAGAGGGCGGCCCAGAGGGCGAGGAGCGCCGCCAGGGCGGCGGCGAGCGTCCCCCCGCGGTAGGGCGTGCGGGCGGCGCCCGCGGGCTTGAGGAGGAGAATCTGGCCGAGGCGGAAGAGGTAGTTGCGGTAGCCGATGCGCCGGAGGATGAGCCGCCCCCCGGCGGGGACCTCGAAGGCGACGGCGAGCTTTCCCGCCGGGACCGCGGCGGGCGTGCGCAGGACGGCCTTCCGCCATCCCGGGCCGGGGGCCAGGGCGCCCGCCGGCCTTCCGGCGATCGTGACCCGCGCCGGGGCGCTCCCTTCGAGGACGTAGAAGATCCGGAGGAGGAAGGCGTCGGCCTTGGGGATGGGAAGGGCGAGGCGCGGGCGGGCGGTGCGGCTCTCGACGGCGCCCGCGCGGCCGCGCCGCAGCGCCGGCGCGCTCCAATCGCCGGAGATGACGACGGCCTTGGGCCGGAACCGCCGCCGCAGGAGGCGGGTCCCGGAATCGGCGGCGAGATGAAAGGCGAAGGCGACGAGAAGGAGGGCGGGGACGGAGAGGATCCAGAAGCGGCCCTGCCTCGGCATCGCGCAACTCCCTCGCCGGCCGGAAGAGATTGGGCGGTGGGAAAACGGGGGGGAGGAGAAGAGGGGGGAGGACCCGCCCCGGGCTACCGCTTCGAGAGGAGGAAGTTGCCCACCACGAGGGCGTCCATCTCGGAGGCCATGTAGGTGCGGTAGGCGTTCGCCGGGGAGGCGACGATGGGCTCGCCGCGCAGGTTGAAGGAGGTGTTGACCACCATGGGGACCCCCGTCGCCTCGCCGAACTTCTCGATGAGGCGGTGGTAGCGGGGATTCGTCTCCCGCACCACGGTCTGGAGCCTTCCGGAGCCGTCCACGTGGGTGACGGCCGGAATCTCGGCGCGCTTCTCCTCCCGGACGGGGACGACGAGGAGCATGAAGCGGGCCGGGTAATGGCGGGGGGGATCGTCCAGGTCGAAATAGGGCGCGGCGCCCTCGGCCAGCACCGAGGGGGCGAAGGGGCGGAAGGGCTCGCGAAACTTGATCTTCGTGTTGATGATCTCCTTCATCTCCTCCTTCGTCGGGTTGGCCAGGATCGACCGGCTCCCCAGCGCGCGCGGGCCCCACTCGAAGCGCCCCTGGTGCCAGCCGATCACCTCGCCGGCGCACAGGCGCTCGACCACCCGGTCCATGAGCTTCTCCTCGTCCGCGATCTCCTCCCAGCGCGCGCCCGCCTCGCCGAGCTGGGCGGCCGCCTCCCCGGCGGAGTGCTCCTCCCCCCAGTAGGCATGCTCCATGACGGGGGAGCGGGCCCCGCCGAGCAGGGCGTTGTGGACGTAGAGGGCCGCCCCCAGGGCGCCGCCCCCGTCCCCCGCCGCCGGCTGGATGTAGAACTCCCGGAACCCCGATTCCTTCAGGAGCCTTCCGTTCGCCACCGAGTTGAGGGCCACCCCGCCCGCCATGCACAGGCGGTCCAGGCCCGTGCTCCGCCGCAGCTCCTTCGCCATGTCGAGGACGAGCTCCTCCGTCACGCGCTGGATGCTGGCCGCGATGTCGGAGTAATGCTCGTTCCGCCGGCAGGCGCTCTCGTAGTCGGGCGGCTTCGCGCCGTAGTAGGAGGGATAGCCCGAGGACCGGGTGAAGAACTTGGTCTCGGGCTCGCGCGGGGCGCCGAAGAGATCGACGAACTTTTCGCTGAAGCTGTCGGTCGCCGAGCGGTGGAAGGCGAAGTAATCCATGTCGAGGGAAAAGCCCCCGCCCCCGTCCCGGCGGACGACCTTCCACACCGCGTCGAGGTGCTTCGGCTCCCCGTAGGGCGCCATCCCCATCACCTTGTACTCGCCCTCGTTCACCTGGAAGCCGAGGAAGGCCGTGAAGGCGCTGTACAGGAGGCCGAGCGAGTGGGGGAAGCGCTGCTCGCGCTCGAGGACGATCTCGCTCCCCTTGGCGCGGCCCATCGCCGTCGTCGTCCACTCCCCCACCCCGTCCACCGTGAGGACGGCCGCCTCATCGAAGGGGGAGGCGAAGTAGGCGCTCGCCGCGTGGGAGAGGTGGTGCTCGACGAACAGGATGCGATCGAGCGGAACGCCCAGCCGCTTGTGGATGATCCCCTTCACCCACAGCTTGTCCCCGAACCAGTTGATCATGGCCTCCTGAAAAACCTTGCGCGAGCGCGGAAAGGTCTGGAGGACGGTCAGCAGAATCCGCTCGAACTTCTGGAAGGGCTTCTCGTAGAAGACGACGTAGTCGAGGTCGCCCGCGGCGATGCCTCCCTTGCGCAGGCAGAAGTCGGCGGCGAGGCCCGGGAAGCCGAAGTCGTGCTTCACCCGGCTGAAGCGCTCCTCCTCGGCGGCCGCCGCCAGGCGCCCGTCCACGAGGAGGGCGGCGGCGGCGTCGTGGTAGAAGCAGCTGATGCCCAGGATGTTCGCCATTTTCCTCAACCCTGCCGGGAGGCGTCTTCGAGGGTATTTTCGCCCCCCTCGCGATCGAGAAAGCCGCTCTCGCCCCGAAGGCGCAACGGGTCCTTGCTCATTCGAAACGGAACGGCCACGATCGGAAGGAAGGCGTAGTAGAGAACCGTGCACAAAACCATGGAGTTGAAGCGCGCAATGCGGCGCGAGACGCGCTTCCATCCCTCCCAGAGGCGCTTCAACAACTCCACCGGCTGGTTCCTAGAAAAGGGTGTAGACGAAGGGTGCAAGCGCGCTCGATTGGGCCAGGAACATCAGGCCCGCGAAGAGCAGGAGAACCACGATGACGGGCGTCATCCACCACAGCTTGTTCGCCCACAAGAAGACGAACAACTCTCTCAGCGTAGACAGAATCGCGCGGAACATGGGAAAGCCATCCTCACTCGAAAAACGGGAGAGCGGGCGGAAACCCGTTATCCGGATGGGCCGTCGCCGCCTTTCTCCCGGAGGAGGACGGATTTCATGCTCTCGAATTCCTCCACCGCCCGAGCATATTCCTCTGGGAGGCCGATGTCGAGCCAGTAGCCGTCGAAGGGGTACACGTTCAGGCGGCGCCCCTCCCGGAGGGCGCGCTCGATCAGCTGGGGAAGATCGATCGCCTCCCCCTTCCGGAGGAGGGAGAGAATCCGCGGCTCGAAAACGTAGATCCCCATGCTCACCTGGTAGGTCTCGCTGGGTTTTTCGCGGTAGGCGAGCAGTTTCCCCTCCTCGTCCACGTCCAGAATTCCGAGGTCGATCTGATGGGTCTTGCGGCAGGCGGCGATGGTCACCTCGGCGCCCGAGCGGGCGTGGCAGCGGACGAGGTCGCGGAAATCCAGCGAGGTGAGCAGGTCGCCGTTGAGCACCAGGAACGGCTCGTCCAGATCCTCCAGGAGGGAGAGGGGGCCGGCCGTGCCCAGCGGGGCCTCCTCGCGGGAGTAGTCGATCTCCATATCCCCGTAGTCGCGCTGGGAGAAGTAGGCCATCAGCAGCTCGGCCAGGTGCCCCACCGCCAGCGTCACGCGGCCGATCCCCGCCGCCCGCAGCTGGCGCATCACGATGTCGATGATCGGGGCGTCCCCGATGGGGACGAGCGGCTTGGGGAAGGCGATGGTGAAGGGCTGGAGGCGCATCCCCTTGCCGCCGGCCAGGATCACCGCCCGCCGGATTTCGCCCGCCTCCCCCGCCGGCGGCTTACCGGTCATACCGCCGGCTCGTGTAGAAGTCGAGATGATCCGAGATCCACGCGATGGTCTCCCGAAGCCCGTCCTCGAGACTGGTCGAGGAGGTCCAGCCGAGCAGCCTCTCCGCGAGGGAGGAGTCGGCGTAGAGGCGCTCCACCTCGCTCTGCTCCGGGCGGAGGCGCTCGGCGTCCTGCACGGGGCTCGCCTCCTTGTCCAGCAAACGGGCGATCAGGGCGGCGAGATCGCCGATGGAGATCTCCCGGTTGCTGCCCACGTTGATCTCCTTGCCCAGGACGTCGGGCGCATCCGCCGCCCGGACGAAGGCCGCCGCGGTGTCTTTGACAAAGGTGAAATCGCGCGTCGGGTGGAGGTTCCCCAGGCGCAGCTCCCCCCCCCGCAGGAGCTGGGTGATGATGGTCGGGATGACGGCCCGGGTCGACTGGCGCGGCCCGAAGGCGTTGAAGGGGCGGAGCGTCACGGCGGGCAGGCCGTAGGCGCAGTGGAAGCTCTCGACCAGCTTGTCCGCCCCGATCTTGCTCGCCGAATAGGGCGACTGGCCCTGGAGGGGGTGGGCCTCGTCCATCGGTGCGTAGCGGGCCGTTCCGTAGACCTCGCTCGAGGAGGTGTGAATCAGCCGCTCCACGCCGGCCGCCCGGGCGGCCTGGAGGACGTTGAGCGTGCCGTTGACGTTGACCGCCACCGTCTCGTCGGGGCTGACGTAGGAGTGGGGAATGGAGATCAGCGCTCCGAGGTGGAAGACGACCGCCATGCCGTCCACCGCCTTCTGCACCGAGTCGAAGCTGCCCAGATCCCCCTGCACGATCTCGACGGCCCCGAGCGTCTCCTCGGGGAGGAAGCGAAGGGCGCCGATCTCGCGCCGCGCGGTGTAGCGGACGAAGGCCCGCACGCGGCGCCCCGCCTCCACCAGGGACTCCACCAGATGGCTCCCGATGAAGCCTCCGGCCCCCGTGACGAGCACCGGCTTTCCGTTCCGGTCCATCCGCCTCACCCTTCCCTTTCCGGACGCGCGGGAGCGCGCCTCACCGCGCCGCCTCCGCCCGCAGGTCGTACTCGAACTCGGGCACGATATCGCGCACCGCCTCTCCGCGCAAAAAGGCCAGGGCGTTCTCGGTGGCCTCGATCTCCATCCGCATCCGGCAATCCTCGGACATCGAGCCCATGTGGCAGGTGAGCACGCAGTTCGCGGCGCCCGCCAGCTCGCCCGCGTAAGGCTCCTCCCGGTAGACGTCGATCGCCGCCCCGGCCAGCCCCCCGGAGCGGAGGGCCTCGGCCAGGGCCGCCTCGTCGATCAGCTCCCCCCGGGCCGTGTTGATGAGAAAGGC
>JAZGDQ010000421.1:0-2599 GCA_036477985.1 bacterium | reverse complement strand
CCCCCGCAGGGGGAAGATATTTCCGCGGACTCGGGGGGGCGATGCGTCAAATTCCCGGCAGTGCGGCGCCTGAAAAAATGCCCGCCCGCCGCCGCATGGGCGCGGCGCCGCGCTCGTTCACCGCAACCGTTTTCGTCTCGCCCGCCGCTCAGCTCTTGGCCTTCTTTTTTCGCTCCGCCTTGAGGCCGAGCATCTTCGCCGGGTTGCGCTTGATCATGGTTTCGATCTCGGCCGGCTTGATTCCGTGATCGAGCATGAGCTGAACGAAGATGCGCATCCCCTCCCAGGGCGGAGCGTTGTGGAGCTGGCCCAGGTCGGTGGCGAGGATGGTCCGCGCCGGGCCCACGGCCCGCACCATCTTGACCTGCTCCTTCACCGAGATGGGCGGCGCCTTCTTGTTCGTCGGGTAGGCGCCCCAGTGGGTGAAGCAGAAGATGGCGAGGTGTTCGATGTAGGCCCCCATCTCGGCGAATTCGATCTGCTCCTCGATCGTGGCGTCCACGATGTACTCGGCGTGCTGGACGATGATGCGCCGCACACCCTCCTCCTTGGCCGCCCCGATGAGGGCCCTCACCTCGCCGACGTCGAGGTGGCCCGTGCTGAGGCAGATGCCGGCCTGGGCGATGAGGCGGCAGATGGTCCGCACCTCGGGGAGCACCTTGCGCCGCTTGGCGTCCGCGAAGACGGTGAGGGGCTTCTCCTTGAGGCGGACCCCGCCCACCTGCTTCATCCCCGTGAAGTGGGGCGCGCCCAGCTTGTCGAGGTGGTTCTTCGCGCTCAGGGTGGGCATCCAGACCGTCTTGGCCCCCAGGCGGATCGCCGTGTCCACCGCGAAGGGGTTCAGCCCGCCCACGGCGTTGTTCAGCGTGACGCCGCCGTAGATCTCGATCGCATCGCCCACGATGTCGCGCACGATGGGGACGCGCCCGGAGGTGTCCCCGTGGTGGAACTTGAAGACGACCGCCCGCATGCCGGCGGCCGCCGCCCCGCGCGCGCACTCGGCGTGGTCGCACACCCGGGGGAAGAGGCTGGGGGAGGCGTGAATGTGGGAGTCGATGGCGCCTTGAAGAAGGCGGAGGTCCTGGCGCATGTCGGTTTCCTTTGCGGATGCGGGCCGGCGGGGAAAGAAAGCCAGCCTACCCCATGGTCCGGGGAGCGGCAATTCCCCGTCCGCGTTGATGCCCCCGCGCGGGATGTAATACTCTTCACCCTCCGGCCAAAACCGACCGCGGAGAGGGAGGGAGCCGCGTGCCCCCCGTCATCGATCACCACGCCCACCTCTCGCTCAACTACGGCCACCGCCACAAGACGGGCGCCGAGGAGGTCCTGCGCCCCATGGACGAGGCCGGGGTGGACAAGAGCATCGTCATCGACCTCTCCTCCCTCTACGGGGGGGACTACCGGCGCGGCAACGCGGAGGCGGCCGAGATCTGCGCGCGCCACCCCGACCGCCTCATGTGCTTCGCCTACCTGCATCCACCGCTTTACGGCATCGACGAGTGCCTCCGCCACTGCGAGGAGGCCGTGCGGGAGATGGGCCACCTCGGCTTCAAGCTCCATCCCGTCTCGGACTGCCACCCCACGAACAGCCGGGAGTACGTCTATCCGGTGATGGAGATGTGCCGCGAGCTCAAAACCCCCATCTTCATCCACACCGGCCACGTCCCCTTCAGCGGCCCCATCCTGGTGGCCGAGCTGGCGCGCGAGTTCCCCGACGTCGCCATCATCCTGGGTCACATCGGCCACGCCATGTTCGCCGACGCCTGCTACGTCGCCCAGAAATACCCGAACGTGTGGATGGACACCTCGATGAACCACGGCGGGCCCCTGCGCAACGCCCTCGCCGCCGTAGGGCCGGAGCGCATCCTGTTCGGCTCGGACAGCCCGACGAGCCACCCGATCGCGTGCAAGGGGCTGATCGAGACCCTCGACATCGGCCGCGCGGAGAAGGACATGATCCTCGGGGGGAACATCGCGCGCCTCCTGGGCCTGGAGGAGGAGGGGCGGTGATCTTCGACGCGGCCGTCTGCCTCGACCACCCCCACCTCCCCGAGGGCCGGGGGGCCGGCGCCGTCCTCCGCGCCATGGACGCCGCCGGGGTGGAGCGGGCCGCCCTCCAGCCCTTCGAGGCCGTCCAGAAGTTCAACTGGCGCGAGGCGAACGAGAAGGTGGCGGCTGCCTGCCGCGCCCACCCGGACCGCCTCGTGGGCTGGGGCACGCTGAACCACTACGACGGGCCCGGGGAGGCGGAGCGCATCGCGGACCTCGGGCTGCGCGGGCTGAAGATCTTCACCTCCTGGGGCTTCACCCCGGGGACCGGGCTCATCGAGCGCTTCTACGTCCCGGTGGCCGAGCGGTGCCGCGAGCGGGGCCTTCTCTTCTCCATCGAGCACGAGGGGCACATCCCAACCGTGGGCGGCGCCGTCTACAGCGACTGCATCGTGGCAGGCGCCCTGCCAGGGCGGCCCCTCCTCATGAGCCGGTGCTGGACCTGGGCCTTCTGGCCCGACTACCTGGCCGCCATGGCCGAGTGCGAAAATTTGATCATCGAGGTGGGGGTGGCGCCCACGAGCTGGATCCGCCGGGCGGTCGAGGAGGT
>JAZGDQ010000420.1:0-5239 GCA_036477985.1 bacterium | reverse complement strand
CTCACCCCGCCCTTGCCGTGAATGACCGGCCCCTTTTGGGGATCGAGCCGGAGGCGGAGCCGCACCCCCTTCGCCTCGGCGAATATCTCCTGGACGTACCTTCCCTCTTCCATTCTCCCCTCGGCCCGCCATCGGCGCAGCCACACCCGGAGCCCTTCGCGCGAGGTCCCGGCCTCCCCGAGCGCCCCGCGGCTGAAGCGCTCGAAGTAGCGGTGGCGCCCGGCGCCCACGTCCAGGAGGGAGAAGTGGGCGATGTAGAGGTCGCGCAGGGCCCAGCGGCTCTTGCGGGGGGGATCGCCCCGGCCCGGGGGGCGGAGGCCGGTCCGGAAGAAGGTGAGCATGAAGGCGTAGCGCTCGCCCGCTTCCCCCCGGAGCCGGCCCGAGTAGTACCACCACTCGGTGCGGAAGGCGGGGTGGGCGCCGTGATCGCGCGGGAAGCGGTAGGCGTAGCCCGGAAGGGCGAGGCGCCAGCCCTTGGCGCGGAGGGGAGCCGTCCCGCCCGCCGCCCGGGCCGGGGGCCAGCCGGCCGCCAGACCCGCGCAGAGGAGGAGCGCCGCCGCCGCGGGGAGTCCCCTTCGCATCCTCATTCCTCCCGCACCGCCTCGGCGATGGGCGTCCGGGCCGCCGCCCGGGCCGGGGGCCAGCCGGCCGCCAGGGCGGCCAGAACGATGAGGGAGAGGTAGCCCAATATCTCCCAGACGGGGACGCCGAACCGAAGGGTCCACCCGAAGCTCTGCTTGTTGATGACGAGGACGAGGATGGCGGCCAGGGCCGCGCCGCCCCCCGTCCCCAGCGCCGCCGCGATCAGGCCGAGCAGGCCCGCCTCCCCCACCACGGCGGCCGCCACCCCCCGCCGCGAGAGGCCGAGGGAGCGCAGCGTCCCGATCTCGCGCCGCCGCTCCATGACGTTCGAGCTCAGGCCCGCGGCCACCCCCAGGGCGGCCACCAGGAGGGCGATGGCCTCGAGGGCGTAGGTGATGGAGAAGGTCTGATCGAACACGTCGAAGACGCGCCGCCGCAGGCCGCTGTTCGAGATGAGGACCATGTCCTCGGCCAGGAGGGATTCGGCCTCCCGCCACACCCGGTCCCGGTCGGCGCCCGGCGCGAGGTAGAGGGCCGCCGAGCTGAGGCGGTCGTCCCGCCACAGGCGCCGGAAGAGGGCCTCGTCCACCACCAGGAGTCCGCCGTTCGTGGTGTAGTCGTAGTACACCCCCGCCACACGGAGGGAGACTTCCCCCCCCTCCGCTCCCGGCGCGGGGAGGCGCACGACATCTCCCTCCACCACACCGAAGCGGAGGGAGAAGGTTTCGGTCACGATGGCCTCGCCCGCCTCGCGGGCGCGCCGGAGGATCTCGGCCGACTCGCCCTCGCGGAAGAGAAGGCCGCTGCGCGCGGCCGCGACGCGGAAGTCCCCGCCCGCCACCCGGACGCGCCCCCCCCGCCAGGGGAGGCGGATGACGCGGAGGATGTCCACCGCGGCGACGCCCGGCACCCGCCGCAGGCGCTCGGCCACCTGGGCGGGGAAGCTCGCCGAGGAGCCCTTGATGAAACGGGAGGAGGGGGCGGCGTACAGATCCGCCCGAAGAGTCTGGCCGGTCCACACCATCACCGTTTCGCGGAAGCTCTCGATCATGACGACGAGGCTGACGAGCATGGCCACTGCGGTGGCGAGGGAGGCGACCGTCACCGCGTTGCGGCGGAGATGCCGCCCCATCCCGTGGGCCGCGAGCCATGGCGCGAGCGCGCCGCCGAGGAGGCGCCGGAGGAGGGCGGCCCCGCCCGCCACGGCCGCCGGGCAGAGCAGCGCGAGGCCCGCCGCGACCAAGAGGGCGGAGAGGTAGCCGAAGAGGGGGACGCCCCCCCAGGCGGGGAGCGAGGCGGCGATGAGGGCCGCGCCTCCCGCCGCCCCCGCCGCGGCGAGCGTTCCCGCCAGGAGCCGGGGGCCCGCCTCCGCCGCGCCGCCCGCATCCCGCGCCGCCGGGGCCGGGGGAACCCGCGCCGCCCCGATCGCCGGGAGGAGGCCCGATAGGAGGGCCGCCCCCGTTCCCGCCGCGAGCGCCGCCCCGAACCAGAGGGGATCGGCGCGAACCTCGCTCACCTGGAGGAAGGCGTAGAGGTTCCGGATGGTCCGCGTCACGGCCAGGAGGGTTCCCCGGGCGAGGAGCCACCCCAGGGCGAGGCCGAGGAGGGAGCCGGCGAACCCGATGAGGGCGGCCTCGGCCGCGAACAGGGCGGCCACCCCGCGCGCGGTCATCCCCAGGGCGCGCAGCATCCCGATCTCGGCCCTGCGGCGCACGACCGAGGCCGACATGGCGTTGAAGACGAGGAAGCAGCCGACGAGGAGGGCGATGCCGCTCAGGACGGTGAGGTTGAGCTGGAAGGAGGCGAGCATGCGCTCGACGTCCTCCCCCCGGCGGACGGGGCGCTCCACCACGACGCCGGGGGGAAGGAGCGCCGCAAGCCGCCGGCGGACCTCGGGGAGGCGGTCCGGCTTCTTGAGGATGAGGTCGATCCGATCGAGGCGGCCCAGGCGCGCGAAGGCCTCCTGCGCCACCCCAATGTCCATGATGGCGATTCGCCCCTCCATCACCTCGGCCAGCTTGCTGGGCTGGAGAATCCCCCGCACCCGGAAGCGCCGCCGCCCCGCCGCGTCGAGCTGGACGCGCTCGCCCTCCCCCACCCCGATCTCCTCGGCCAGCCTTCGGGTGAGGAAGATCCCCTCCGGGTCGGCGAGGCGCGAGAGGGTCTCCTCGAGGGAGAGATCCTTCCCGGCCTTGTAGCGGCGGAACTTCGAGTCCCCGATGAGGTCCACCCCGAGGACGAGGATGGAGCGCCCCTGGGAGTCCGTCCCACGCTTCCAGCGCCCGATGCCCGGTTGATCCTTTCGAATCCAGGCCGCCTGCTGCACGACGGGGGCCGCGTAGCGCACCCCGGCATCGTCGCGCACCCGGAGGAAGAGGTCCTCGGGGATTCCCAGGTCCCCTCCCCCCACCTGGAGGTGGGCCTCGCCCGCGATGGCGTCCAGGCTGTTGCGGAAGGCGCGGACGGCCGAGGTGTTGGCGAGCTGGATGGCGAGGACCACGGCGACGCCGAGGGCCACGCCCGAGACGGTGAGGGCGAGGCGGAGGGGCTCCTCCCGCATCCGCCGCAGGGCGAGCCGGCGGAGCAGGGCGGGGAGGGGCCGGCTCACGCCGCGCCGTCCAGGAGCCGCCCGTCGAGCATGCGCACCGAGCGGGTGGCCCGCGCCAGCAGTTCGGGGGCGTGGGTGGCGAGCACGACGGTGAAGCCCTCCTCGCGGCACAGCTCCGAGAGCGTCTCCACCACCTCCCCGCCGAGGCGGGAGTCGAGGTTTCCGGTGGGCTCATCGGCCAGAATCAGGCTCGGGCGGGAGACGACGGCGCGGGCGATGGCGACGCGCTGCATCTCTCCCCCCGAGAGCTCGCGGGGGAGGTGCCCCGCCCGCCCCTCGAGGCCCAGCCGGGCCAGGGCCGCATCGGCCAGGCGGCGGACCTCGCCGCGATCCCTCTTTTGGAGGATGAGGGGAAGGGCCACGTTCTCCCGCGCCGTCATGGTGGGAAGGAGGTTGAAGAACTGGTAGATGAAGCCCACCTCCTCGCGCCGTATCCGGCTGAGGGCGGCGTCGTCCAGACCCGAGAGCTCCCGGCCCCGCAGGAAGACCCGCCCCGCGGAGGGCGCGTCCATGGCCCCCATGATGTGGAGCAGGGTGCTCTTCCCGCATCCGCTCGGGCCCGAGAGGACGAGGAACTCCCCCTCCCCCACGGTGAGGTCCACCTCGGCCAGGGCCGCGACTTCGCCCTCCCCGCGGAGATAGACCTTCGAGACCCCCTCCAGGCGGACGACGGCGTTCTCCATCCCTCTCCCCCTCAGCGGACGGCCGCGGCGCGCGCGCCCGCGCGAATGGGGTAGAATCTCCGCGTCCCCCTTTCCCCCAGAGGAGGAGCCGCGCCGTGTTCGAAGCCCTCTCGACCGTTTTTTTGATCGGACGGGACCTGGAAGCCTCCCGCCGGTTCTACTCCGGGACGCTCGGCCTCGAGGAGGCGAGCGCGGCGGACGACCACGTCCGCTACAAGGTAGGCGAGGTGTTCCTCGTCGTCCACGCCCCCATCGCGGCCGAGGAGATGCGGGCCTGGAGCCTGGAGCCGGTGGCGGATCCGCGCGGGGCGGGCGTCGTCCTCACTCTGCGCGCGGAGGACGTGGACGCGGCCTACGCGCGCCTATGCGAGCGGGGGGCCGATATCCTCTTCCCGCCCCGCGACGCCCCCTGGGGGGTGCGCCTGTTCATGGTGCGCGATCCGAGCGGGTTCCTCATCGAGGTGAGCCGGCCCATCTGAGGGCGCCCTCAGAGCCCCTCGAAGACCGAGGTCTCCACCCCCTCCAGGGGCGCGTCGCTGCGCGCGCACACGAAGGTTTCCTCGGCGTAGAGCCATCTCCCCGAAAGGCGGAAGAACCACCAGAAGAAGTTCCCCGCCATCTGGCTCCGGTGGGAGAAGAGCGCCCGCCACTTCCGCCGCAGGACGGGGCGCACGTCGATTCGCGTGGTGATGTCCTCGTCCGGGGTCCCGAAGCGGCCCCTCTTGAAATCGGGATCATCGAGCGGGGTCTTGCGGCCCAGGAGGCGCATCCACCGCCAGGCGCGCAGCATCCGCGTGCGCGACCAGGCCGTGTAGTAGATCTTGCGGATCCGCCAGGGGGCGGGGCCGGTCTCGGGGAACCGGTCCGGATCCTCGGCCGCCTCAACGGCCGCCATCGCGGCCCGGTGGGCCATGAGGTGGTCGGGGTGGCCGTAGCCCCCGTTCTCGTTGTAGGTGACGAGGACGTCGGGCCGGTGCTCGCGGATGAGGCGGACGAGCCGCCCGGTCACCTCCTCGAGGTCGGCGTTGGCGAAGGCGGCGGGATCGGACGTGCTCTCCCATCCGGCCATCCCCGAGTCCTGGTAGCCGAGGGGGTGCAGGTGGGCGATCCCCAGGATCTTCGCCGCCCGGTCGAGCTCCCCCAGCCGGACCTCGGCCAGGCGGCGGCGGTCCTCGGCCCGCTCGCGCGGGCGCAGCGCGCCGAGCCTTTTGTCCTTCACCTCGCCCCACTCCCCGTTCGTGCAGGTGACGAGGACGACCGTGTGCCCCGCCCGCCCGCAGGCGGCGATGAGCCCGCCCGTCCCGCTGCTCTCATCGTCCGGGTGGGCGTGGACGGCGAGAAGGGTGAACCGCTTGGATGATTCCTT
>JAZGDQ010000042.1:0-2078 GCA_036477985.1 bacterium | reverse complement strand
TTGGTCCAGGTATCGGGGAAGCGCCGCAGGTCGGCTCCGCGCGGATCCGGAAACCCGGGGAGGCTCGGAAACCGGGTATAATTCTCTGACGGCGGGCAATCTGTCACTTTGGGGGGCGACAAGGGAGGTAGGAAATGCGCGCGCTGATTCGTTTTGTTCGATGGAAAGGGGCGGTTTCCCTGGTTGTCCTGCTGGCGGCGGGGCTGTGGCTGCCCGCCGGGGCGGGCGCTCAGCCGGCCATCTCCCTCGAGAAGAAGATCGAGGCCCTGGAGCGGCAGCTGAACAGCCTCAAGAAGGAGCTCCAGGCCGTCCGGAGCGAGCAGAGGGCGCAGAAGGCGAAGGCCGCCAGCCAGGCGAAGGAGATCGGATCCATCAAGGATCTGAAAAAATCCGTCGAGGAGCTCTCCAAGATCAGCATCAGCGGCGGCGTGACCGGCATCGTCGAGGGGACGAGCGGCGTGAAAAGCAGCCAGACGGGGGACGACACCTTCGCCGTGGGCTCCTTCGACCTCGTCTTCGAGTACAAGCCGAAGGACAACATCCTCTTCGTCCTCGACCTGGAGGGCATCGGCGGCGACGGGCCGGACTCCCTGATAAGCACCCTCTCCGGCCTCAACGACGACGCCGGCTCGACCGAGGACAACGTGACGGTCCTGGAGGCCTACATCGAGGCGGTCCTGTTCCAGGACCGCTTCACCGTCACGGCGGGCAAGATCGACATGACGAACTACGTGGACGGGAACGCCCTGGCCGGCGACGAGACGTCCCAGTTCCTCGCGACCGCCTTCGTCAACAACGCCGTCCTGAGCGCCCCGGACAACGCACCCGGCGTCCGCGGGCGGTTCGACCTGGTTCCCGACCTGCTCTACGTCGAGGCTGGCGTCATGAGCCAGGACGTCGACGCGAACGGCCGGACGTCCGACCGCCTCTTCAACGACGTCTACGGGGCGGTCGAGGTGGGGGTGACCCCGAAGCTCTTCGGGCGCCAGGGCGCCTACCGCGTCTGGGGGTTCCTCGACGGGGCGGGCCGGGAGGTCAGGAGGTCCGGGAAGGTGGAGGACTTCACCGCCTCGGGCGGCGGCGTCAGCTTCGATCAGGAGATCGCCGACTGGCTCGGCGTCTTCTTCCGGTTCGGGGCGCGCGACTCCTCGAACCTGAACTACAACACCAACTCCGCCTGGAGCGCGGGCGCCGAGCTCTCGGGCTTCATTCCGGGCCGCGGGAACGACGCCCTCGGCGGCGCCTACGGGGAGGTGAAGCCCGCCAAGCGGGATTCGGGCCTCACCTCGGTGAGCAACGAGCGGTTGTTCGAGATCTACTACCGGTACAATTTCGCCGAGGATTTCCACCTGACCGCCTTCGTGCAAAACGTCACGAACCGTTTGGGGAACAGCAGGGCCGACGACATCACCGCCTTCGGCCTGCGGCTCCAGCTCAATTTCTGAGCCTTCGCCGAACTCCCGCCGGGGGCCGGCCCGATGGGCCGGCCCCCTTTTTTCGGGCGCGCGCCGGTCGAATTTTTCCCGCCCCCGTCGTATCCTTTCCCCCGCAGCCGGCATCGTTCCCGGAGGAGGCCCCCGCCCCGGAGGAGGCCCCCGCCCCGCGGGAGGCCCCCGCCCCGCATGAGGCGCCGATGGAGACCATCCTCGACCTTCTGGACCGCGCCGCCGCCCGCTTCCCGGACGCCATCGCCCTCGAGGGTGAGGAGGAGGGGGGCGGACGGACGGCCATCACGCGAACCGGGCTGAAGCGCCGGGCCGCCGCCCTGGCCCGGGCGTTGATCGCGGCCGGCCTCCGGCCCGGCGACCCCGTCGCCCTCCTCTCCCCGAACCGGCCGGAGTGGGGGGTGGGCTACTTCGGCGCCCTCCTGGCGGGGGGGGTCCTCGTTCCCCTGGACGTGAACCTGAAGGCGGGGGAGCTGACGAACATCATCGCCCGCTCGGGCGCCGTCGCCCTCCTCACCGACGCCGCCGAGGCGGACCGGGGGGCCGAGCTGCGCGGCCTCCTGAAGGGCGCCCGGACGCTCCTGCGCATCGATGGGGAGGAAGCCTCTGCCCCGGGCGACGGCGCGCCCCCTG
>JAZGDQ010000419.1:0-3513 GCA_036477985.1 bacterium | reverse complement strand
CGAAGAGGATGTAGGCGCCGATGAGGAGCCAGTCGATCGGGGCGAGCATGCGGGCGTCCCGCCGGGCGGGGAGGAGAGCGGTTGAGGGGGATGCTACCGCACCCCCGGCCTCCGCCCAAGCCCTTGGCGCCCGCGGTGCGCCGAATCCTCCCGGCTCTCGCCGAATCGCGGCCCGTTGCGGCGGGCGCCCCCGCCTGCCATACTTTTTCCCGCATCGGCCCCGCCGCCGGAGCACCGCGCCTCCGCAAGGGAGGGCATTCTCCGGCGCCATCCAAATTCCCCAAGCGTCCCATCGGCCCCTGAAGCGGCCGCGTTTTCGTTTTGAGCGGCGATCTCAACCGGCCTTCCGCATCCGCCATCGGGAACGGGAAACCATGGAAGCTCTCCCCGTGATTCTGAGCGGGTTCGCCGTCGGCGTCTCCCTCGGCCTGACGGGCGGAGGCGGCTCTCTCCTCGCCGTCCCGCTGCTGGTCTACGGCGTGGGGCAATCCCCGCACATGGCGCTCGGCACCTCCCTGGCCTCGGTGGGCGCGGTCGCGCTGAGCGGCGCGCTCCGGCGCATGGCCGAGGGCCGCGTCGCGATCCGCAAAGGACTGCTGTTCGCGGCCGTGGGAGCGGGGGGGACCTATCTCGGAACGCGGACGAACTCGTTTTTTCCGGGACCCGTTTTGCTCATCCTGCTGGCGGGGCTCACCGTCCTCATGGCCGTGCGGATGTGGCGAAACGGAGGAAGCGGGAGGGAGGACGGCGCGGCGCGAAAGGAGGTCCGCCCGCTCGCGCTCATCGCCGCGGCGCTCGGCGCCGGGTTCGCCTCGGGCTTTTTCGGAATCGGGGGAGGCTTCATGATCGTTCCGGCCCTGGTCCTGGTCGCGGGACTGACGGCGGGAACGGCGATGGCCACCTCCCTGCTCGTCATCTCGATCAACGGCGCGGTCGGCGTCGTCAGCTACGCGGTCCAGGGAAGACCCATCGACTACGCCGTCGCCGCGATATTCGCGGCCGGCGGCCTGGGCGGAATGTGGCTGGGGCAAACGCTGGGCGGAAGGCTCGACGACCGCCTCCTCGCCCGCGTGTTCGCCGCGATGCTCATGCTCGTCGCCGCGTTTCTCATCTACAAAAACCTTTGGTCGATCTAGCCGCGCCGGCGCCCTCGCCGCCATCGCCTCCGCCCAGGCGGGCGCCGGATGGCGCGGCCTGCGACGAGCTACCCTCGGCCTGAGCTCGGGTCGAAGGCAGTCGAGCGCGTCCGGGGGCTTCCGGCCCTTCGGCCCGAACTGGTAGAGTTCCCGCTGGAGGGGAAGACGGCGCACTATGGAGGGAAACGCATGGCCCCCATGGAAGGCGTATTCGCCCTGATTCGTTTTCACATCGAAGCGTTCCGCTACTTCTTCGGCGAGGGCCCCCTCATCGAGGGCTCGGCGGGCGCCGCCTGGACGCTGGCGGGAATCTACGGCGTCCTCGCCTATCTGGCCTTCGGCTATTTTCGCGGGGTGATGAAGAAGAAGCGCTTGAAGGCGTCCGGAGAGATCCCATCCACCCCCCACCGTTGAATTCCCCCCCTTCCCCCCGTACAATCCCCGCGTATCCACACCTAGCCTCGCCGCTTCGGTCCGCCGCGCATCCCGCCTCAGGGCCAGGGCCGGGCGCGCTGTCCCGGAGGGGAAGGAGAAAGGTCATGGAAGAGATCAAGAAGAAGGCGATCGACTTCATCGAGTCCCAGCGCGGGGAGGCCCGCGAGGTCGCCCGCGAGATCTGGGGCTTCGCCGAGATCGCCCTGGAGGAGACCCGCTCGGCCGAGCTTCTCGAGGACGTCATGGAGCAGGCCGGCTTCGAGGTGCAGCGCGGGGTGGGCGACCTCCCCACCGCCTTCATCGCCCGCTGGGGCGACTCCGGGCCCGCCGTCGGCTTCCTGGCCGAGTACGACGCGCTGCCCCACTGCGGGGCCACCCACGCCGATCAGGGCCACGGCTGCGGCCACAACCTCCTGGGGACGGGGAGCGTCTACGCCGCCCTCGCCGCCGCCCGCGCCCTGAAGGACACCGGAACGCCGGGCCGGGTGGTCTGCTTCGGCTGCCCCGCCGAGGAGACCCTGGAGGGGAAGGTCTACATGGCCCGCGACGGCGCCTTCGAGGGGATGGACGCCGTCCTCACCTGGCACCCCTCCTTCGCCACCTTCGGCCGGGGGGGGAGCACAAACGCCATGGACTCCATCGTGTACGAGTTCTACGGCAAGACCGCCCACGCGGCGGGCGACCCCCACAACGGGCGCAGCGCCCTGGACGGGATCGAGATCATGAACTACGGGGTGAACATGCTGCGCGAGCACATGGTCGAGGAGGCGCGCATCCACTACGTCATCACCGACGGCGGGGTGGCGCCCAACGTCGTCCCCTCCTACGGGCGGGTCTGGTACTACGTGCGCGCCCCCAAGCGCAGCGTCGTGGGCGAGCTGACCGAGCGGGTGACGAACTGCGCCAAGGCGGGCGCGCTCGCCTCGGGGACGGAGATGAAGTCCACCCTCCTCACCGGGGTGTACGAGGCCCTCCCCAACAACGCGCTCTCGGAGTGCGTCCAGCGGAACCTGGACGCCATCGGGTCCCACACCTACACCGATGAGGAGAAGGCCTTCGCGCGCGGGCTGGGCTTCGAGCAGCCCCTCGCCGAGGAGACCCTCCCCTTGAGCCTGGCGGACATTCGGCCCAGCAACGAGCGCGGGAACGTGAGCTGGCTCACCCCCCTGAGCGGGCTCATGTCCGCCTGCCACGCGCCCGGCACCCCGATGCACAGCTGGCTCGCCGCCCAGCAGTACCGGACCGGGATCGGCGAGAAGGGGATGTTCACCGCCGCCAAGACCATGGCGACCGCCGCGCTCGAGATCATCACCGACGCAAAGCTCCTGGGCGAGGTGCGCGAGGAGTTTAAGGAGAAGACCAAGGAGTTCACCTACGACCCCCTCGTCCCCGCCGACCAGAAGCCCAATCCGTTGGGGTACAGATAAGAAGAGGATGGAAGGAGACCTCTCGCGGACGGAGGAGAGGGGTTCGGGCAACATAGGTAGGGGCACGGCGCGCCGTGCCCCTACGAAAAACGGTGAGGGATTATTCGGTAGTGGCGCCGCAAGGCGGCGCCCCGCAAGGCGGTGCCCCTGTGTGTCCGCCACCCCGTGCGATCGCCCGCCTTGAGAATTTAAAAAAGCGTCTTTATCCGCCGTTATCCGCCGCATCCCTTCCTTCGCCCTTCCCGCCTGTCGCTCGCCGGCGGCTATCGGCCGCCCTTACGGGCGTCACCACGCGGACCCTGCCTGCCATCTCCCATGCCGACCTGGCGGAGACGCCCATTCGGGCGTCACTATCCGGCGAACCTCCCCCTCACTGGACGCCCTTCTAGTAGGGACGTTCCGATCGAGGAGGATAGACGGGACGATGGGAAGAGCGAGTGCAGGAAATTCGGGGTGGTGCGGATACGGGATTTGGGCGAATACAGAGGAACGGATCTGCCGTCACCGGGCGCCCT
>JAZGDQ010000418.1:0-4424 GCA_036477985.1 bacterium | reverse complement strand
GTGCCTGTGGCGGTTCGGCGACAGGTGGCCGCCCGCGTTGGAGAGGTCCCCTCTGTAACCAAACTGGAGGTAGACGACCTTGACGCCCGCCGCGCGGGCCACGGGCAGAAGGCGCTGGTGGGCCTCGATGACCGAATTCGATCTCTCCTCGTCGAAGCCGCCGCCGGCGGTGAGGTCGATCATGCCCCCTTTTTTGGCGTAGGCGTTCTGCATGTCCACCACGATGAGTGCGGTGCGCTTTAGGTCGATCTCCACCGGCTCGGGCCGGGCCTCAATCGTCGTCATCCCTTCCCTCCTTCTCTCGTACCGCTCCCGGGGTTCCGGAGAGCATAGAACCGGAATTATGCGGCAACGACCTCCCCTTTGTAAATTTCGACCGATTCACCCTTCCTCGGGCGGCGTCTCTCGCAGAGACGGCCACCAAGGCCGCTGAAAGACATCCCCAAGGCGCCCCCTCCGACCAAAACCCCGACGAGTAGGCGGTTCTCATCTTTCCGGGCGCAATGCCCCCTTCTTTTCCAGGTTCGACACCACCGCAACCTCGCGTCACCCATAGCCGAAGGCCGCCCGGTGGTGGTGCGTCATGCCGTATCCGCCGGCCCGGTCCAGGGGCGGGAAAAGGGCCTTTCAGAGACGAGAAAGCGCCGGCCTAGAAGAGCGCCGATCCGTAGCGCACGATCAGGGCGAGCCCGGCGACGGCGAGAAGGCCGAGGACGAGGCGCTCGAAGATCCGCTCGGAGAGGTTCTTGCGGAGGCGGGCTCCCGCGAACAGGCCCGCCAGCGCGGGCAGGAGCATGAGCGCGCTCCGCCACCATGCGCCCTCGGCGTAAAGATCGTGCGCCGCGAAGGTCGACACCTGAACGATCGAAAGCGCCGCCGCAATCGTGTTGAGCAGAAAGACGAACGCCTCGCGCCTTGCGCCCAGGACGTTGATGTAAAAGATCAAGAACGCGACGGGCATCATGATCGCCCCGAAGACCAAGCCCACGATCGCCCCCATCGCGACGCCGAACATGTTCTGGGCGCGCTCCGACATCCGGGGCGGGCGGCGCCCGGCGAAGCGCATCGCGATGAACACGATGACCATGAGCCCGATGGCCGCGCGCATCGGCTCGGGGTCCACCCAGAGGAGGAGCTTCACGCCGAAGGGAAGGCAGACGAGCGCGACCGGCAGCATCCAGCGGATCCGCCGGAGCTCGCGGTATTCGCGCGCCGCCGAGCCCGCCGTGGCGATGTTCAAGAAGAGGACCGGCAGGGAATTGAGAAGGATGGCCTCTCGGGGGGTGGCCGCCAGGGAGAGAATGGGAATGACGATCAGCGAGATCCCGAATCCGGCCGTGCCCTTCACGAAGCCGGCGAAGAAGAGGGCCGCAGCCGCCAGCAGCAAGAACGCGGGTGAGATGTCAGGCACGAAGATCCTCCCGCGCGCAGCCCTCGGCCATCCGGCTCCGGCAGGAGTTCCCCGTGCAGAGGAAGAGGACCCGGGGTTTTCTGGCTTCGTTCATCGGGGGTCGCCCTCCGGAAACGGAGGGCGCATCCGGAATCGGAGGGCGCTTCCGGAAAAGGAAAGCCGCGTCAGGCCGCCGCGCCCGCCCCGCCGAACCGCTCGCGCAGGTAGTCCTCCAGGGGACGGGGCTCGATCCCGAAAGCCTCCTTCATCGGGGCGGAATCGCACACGTTGTCCTCCCCGAGCATGGTGATCTGATCGTCCGTGAAGGGGGGCTTGATGGGAAGAAGATCGAAGAGCTTGGCCTGGAGGCGCGCGACGGGAACCGGGAGGTGGACGAGCATCCGCTTCTTCCCCATGGCCCCCGCCACCATCCGGATGAGATCCTTTAGGGCGTAGGCGCTCTCCCCGCCGAGGCCGTAGGCCTGGCCCGCCGTCTCGGGCCTCTCCAGCGCGCGCATGAAGCAGCGGCACACGTCCTCCACCCAGATGGGCTGGAGCTTCCCCTGGCCCGAGCCGATGACGGGAAGCGCCGGGGAGAGGCGGGCGATGTTCGCGAAGGTGTTCAGGAATTCGTCGTTCTCCCCGAAGATGATGGAGGGGCGGAATATGGTCCAGTCCATCCCGCTCTCGCGCACGAACCGCTCGGCGTCCCACTTCGTTCGGTGGTAGCGCGCGACGGCGTTCTCGCGCGATCCCAGGGCGCTCATGTGAAGAAAGCGCTTCACTCCCGCCTGCTTGGCCGCCTCGACCACCCGCCGCGTCCCCTCGGTGTGGACGGCCTCGTGGCCGGGCGTTCCCTTCTCGATGATGATCCCGACCAGGTGGATCACCCCCTCGCACTTGCTCATGAGGGCGGCCAGCGAGTCGATGGACGCCTTGGTGATGTCCCCCATCACGGGGTACACCCCGGGGATGGCGGTGAGGCGCTCGCGCTCCGGCTCGGGATTTCGGGAGAGGACGCGGCACTCGTGCCCCGCCTCCGACAGCTGGTGCAGCAGGGAGGTTCCGACGTAGCCCGAACCCCCCGTAACGAACAGCTTCATTCCTCTCCTCCGCTTTCCTTGGGCGCGATGCCGGTTGCGCCGGCCCCAAGTCCGCCCAAGCCGCCCCCGCCCAGAAATCGCCCGGCCGCTTCGCCGAGCGGCGGCTCCGTCTTCGTCACCTCCCGGAGGACCTCGGTCGCGTAGGCCCCCGGCGGCAGCACGAAACCCAGGACGAGATCCCCTTCCCCGTCCTCCACCTCGATCTCGCCGGGCCTCGCCCGGTAGGGGCGCCTCCCGCCCCGGACCCCCGCGTCCGCGAGGCCCTCGGCCAGCCTTTCGGGGGACAGGCCCCGGCGCGTGAGGCCCTCCATCTCCATCCTCCCCGGCTCGCCCCCCGCGCGCAACATGCGCTCGCCGAAAAGGGGCCCCGCCGGGCTGATCTCGAAGCGCGCCAGCGCCCCGGCCTCCTTCTCCGGGTCGCCGATCCGCCAGACCTTGCCGGTGCGGTGACTCACCGCCACGTCCCCGGGCAGGAGGCGGTCGTGGGCGTCCATCCCGAGCCGCCGCGCCAGGCACTCGTTGAAAAGGGCGGCCTGCACCGCGGAGGCGAGCAGGCCCCGCTCCCGGCGCGGCAGGGCGCGCACCGCCCGCTCCGGCGGCTGGCCCTCCAGGAGGCGGGAGAGCACCCGCCGCTCCGCCCGCCATTCCGCCGGATAGAGCCCCTTCGCCCCCGCGTAGTCGCCCGCCGCGAACCGGCGGCGCGCCTCGGCGAGGAACCCGGGGGCGTCGTCCTCCTCCCCGGCTCCTCCCAGGAGGATCGCGAGGGCGTCCTCCGCCCTCCCCAGGGCGAGCGCGAGGCCCGCCTCGGCCGAGTGTCCGCGCGCCCCGAAGCGTTGCGCCCCGAAGGCGTTGGGCGCGCCGCGCGCCCGGAGCGCCTCGAGGATCGCCCGCGCGCGCTCCCCGGCGCCGGGGCCCGTTCCCCGAATCCGGATCCGGAAGCGGTTTCCCGCATGGGCGCCCCGGCGCAGCTTGGCGCGCCCGCGCTTCACCGAGAGGATCCGGATCCCCGGCCCCAGCGCATCCCCGGACCGCGCCAGGCGCCGCTCTGCGGCGGCCCCGGGGAGGCGGAAGGAGCACCACTGGCGCGTCACCGCCCGGGCGTCCTTGAGGCCGGCGTATCCGACCTCCCGCTCGGGGACCTCGAGGAGGCGGGCGAGCCGGCGGACAGCCTCCAGGGTGGGCAGGCCGCGCTTCTCCACCCACAGGTAGAGATGCTCCCCCGACTCGCCGGGCGGGGCGAGGGGGATCTCCTCGACCCGGAAGTCCTCGGGCGCCTCGCGGAGAAGACCGCCCGTCCCGGGGAGTCCGGCCGTGAGATAGCCTGCCGCCGGACGAGCCAGCGTCACGGGGCGGGCTGCCGACGCAGGGCGGGCCGTGTCACGAGAACTCTCTTCGGTGTCAGGCACGCCGGGCATTATATTCGACCTGGGCCCCGGCGCCACATGCCCCCGCCGCCCTCAGGGCCCGGGGCGGCAAGCCCGGAGGCCGGGGGGAGGGGAACCGCGGGCGACTGCCTGGGGGAGGAGCCACTGGGTTGTCATCCCGAGCATAGCGAGGGATCTGCTGTTAAAACGCATGTGGCGGAAAAACCGCCCGCCCTCACCCCAGTCGCCCTTGCGGGCGCCATCTCCCGGCCTGTATCGAGCTTCGTCGAGATGGGGGAGAGGGAGAAAATCGAACGCCTTCTCTTTTCCCTGGGCCGCGGCGCCTCAGCGCTTGGGGACCTCGATGGGCAGGTCCAGGCGGTCCCCCCACTCCTTCCAGGAGCCGAGGTAGTTCCGCGCCCGGGGATACCCCAACAGCCGGTAGACCAGGTAGGTGTGGGCCGAGCGGTAGCCGCCCTGGCACAGGGGGACCATCTCCTTGTCGGGGGTGAGGCCGCGCGCCTCGAGCATCTCGCGCAGCTCGCCGGCGGGCTTGAAGGCGCCGTC
>JAZGDQ010000417.1:0-2276 GCA_036477985.1 bacterium | reverse complement strand
GAACAACCTCCGGTGATCGCGCGAATCAAGGATAAGGGCGGCGGCGCGCCCTTTCGGCGGGAACACACCCTTCGGCGGGGCCGCACCCTTCGGCGGGGCCGCGCCCGGCCCGGGATATCTGTCTCAGCCGTCCAAAGCCGCCTTTTATAGCGGCTTAGCGGGATGGGCGCAAGACGAGAGGCGGCTTATCCGCCCTCCCCCTACAACAGCTTCCCCTTCATGACGGTGACGGCTTTTCCGCCCAGGATGACGCGGTCGCCGGCGAGGCGGACGCGGACCACCCCCCCGCGCGCGGAGGCCTGGAAGCCGGTCATCTCCTCCTTCCCCAGGCGCGCGCCCCAGAAGGGGCCCAGGAAGCAGTGGGCCGAGCCCGTCACGGGATCCTCCTCCACCCCGTGTCCCGGGGCGAAGAAGCGCGAGAGGAAGTCGAAGCCCTCCGCGTCCGGGCGGCAGGTGACGATGAAGCCGCGGGTGGGAATCCGCGCGAGGAGGGCGTGGTCGGGCCGGAGGGCGCGCAGGGTCTCCTCCCCGTCCACCTCGACGAGGTAGTCCATCCGGTTCCTCGCCACATAGCGCGGGGTGACGCCCAGGCCCTCGGCGAGGCCCGCCGGGGGGTCCGCCCCCTCGCCGGGCTCGGCCGGGAAATCCATCTCGATCCACCCCTCGCGCTGGGTGCAGGTGAGGAGGCCGCTCTTCGTCTCGAAGCGCGCCGCCTCCCCCTCGGAGAGCTGGCCCTCCTCCCAGAGCACGTGGGCGCTCGCCAGGGTGGCGTGGCCGCACAGGTCCACCTCTGCGGCCGGGGTGAACCAGCGCAGGCGGTGGCCCTCCCCCTCCCTGTGGAGAAAGGCCGTCTCCGAAAGATTCATCTCCCTCGCCACCCGCTGCATCCACCCCGCCTCGAACGGGCCGGGGAGGATGCACACCGCCGCCGGATTCCCGGCGAAGGGGGACTCGGTGAACGCGTCCACATGGACGATGGGAAAGCTCATGGGTTTTCCTCTCGCAACGGGTGGTTTGTCCGTCATGGCGGGCATGGCGGCGCATCGGCGGCGCACACCGATGGCGCCGCCATGCTCGGAATGACACACTTCGCGGCACTCAAAATGAATGGGGTGTTGCCGGACCTCAGCCCCCCTGCTTGGCCTCAGCCCCCCTGCCGGGCCGCGACCTCCACGGCGTCCCCCGCCCGGATGATCCCGCCCGCGAGGACTTCGGCGTTCAGCCCCGAGCGGTGCAGGAGGCCCTCGAAGACGCCCTCGATTCCGACGAGCCCCTCGAAATAGCGGCAGGGCGCGTTCAGCCGCACGCCGCGCAGGAGAACCTCCCCCCCCACCCGGAACTCCACCCCGACGAGATGGTTGAGGGGGACGCCGCGCGTCACGATGTTGCGGCGCGAATCGCCGGGCGAGAGGCGGAGGCCGAGGTCGCGCTCCAGCGCCTCGACGGCCTCGATCTCGATGAGGGTGACCTGGCGCTGGGCGCCCTGGGATTTCGAGTACGTCCCCGCCCCGGTGGCGTAGCGGTCCCCCTCGAGGCCCACGCCCGCCAGGGCGCGCACCTCGGGCGTCGCCTCCATGGGCGCGCCGCCCGCCGCGGTCACGTGAATGGAGACGACCTCGCCCCGGAACACGGCGCGGGCCTACATGCCTTCCCGAATGCGGGCCGCCGCTTCCTGCGCCGTCGGGAAATTGTGGGTTTCGAGCTTGGAGTGGATGAGCTTCCCCTCCAGGGAGAGCTCGAAGGAGCCGATGCGGAACTTGCCGTCCTTGTTCCCCTCGATCTCGATGTCGGGAAACTCGCTCTTGAGCGCTTGAGCCAACTGCTCAAATTGGGGCCTGTAGTTTCACTTCTCGCAATATTCGATGTGGAGCTTCATTCGGGTCCACCTCTCCTCACGGGTGTGCGGGCCGGCCGGAATTCGCGCAGGGGCCATTCTCGCACCCCGGCCGAAGGCGCGGCAAGGCTTCCCTTTTCCCCTGTGGGGCTCTAGGATTCTTCTTATACGAAAATGCAGGGCGGCGTCATCGGCCCTCCCGGAAGGGGAAAGAGGGAGCGCGGCGTGGGCATACCGGCCTTCGAGCTGCTGGAACCGGAAACCTGGGAGGAGGCGTGCCGCCTCCTCGCCGAGAACGAGACCGTCCCCCTCGCCGGGGGCACGGCCGTCGTCGCCCTCATGCGCCAGCGCCTCTTCGCCCCCTCGCACATCGTCTCCCTCCACCGCGTACGCGATCTCGCCGGCGTCGCCGCGAATGATGAGGGCGGCCTCTCCCTCGGCG
>JAZGDQ010000416.1:0-10384 GCA_036477985.1 bacterium | reverse complement strand
TCGGATCGAGGAGGCGCAGGGTCTCGATGCCCGCCTCGTCGGTCGGCACGCTCAGGTTCGCGACCACGGCCTCGGCCTGCTCCTCCCCCAGCGCCTCGGCGAGGAGCTTTCGGACGGTCGCCACGTTTCCGGTGGAGAAGCCCTGGGAGGCGCCGCCCGACGTCCTGAAGAGGAACTCCTCGTTCACCTTCTTGGAGACATCGGGCGTCACGGCCCCGATGCTGGCCATGTAGTTCCCCAGGTTCTGGATCTCCTCCTCATCCATGGTCTGGAGAACCTTGGAGGCCAGCTCGCCCCCGAGGTTGAGCAGGAGAACCGCGGCCTTCTGCGCGCCGCTCAGCTTGTCCGCTGTAATTCCCCTGGCCATATGATGTTCTCCACCTCGGCGGTGAACCGGTGCGCCCCGCATCGAGCGGGGGCGCTCCCTCTCAAACCAGCTTGCACATTACTATACCCCATTCCCCTCCCATACTCCACTATTGGCTGGCGGAAATTCAGGGAAGGGGATGGACGGGGGGGGCGGCCCGATGGGGCCGAAAACGCGAAAGGACACAAAATCAACCGGTTAGAGAATTTCGCCGGCAGGGCCGGCCTATCCGCCCGGAAGATGGGGGAGAATCTCGTCCACCCGGCCCACCTCGAGATCGGGCGGCTCCTCGGGCGGCCCGTAGACGCCCTGGTTCACCCACACCGCCGCTATCCCGAGGGCGCGCGCGCCCTCGACATCGGTCCGGGGGTTGTCCCCCACCATGACGGCCTCCCCGGGCGCCGCGCCGAGCTGGCCGAGCGCCTCCTCGAAGAGGAAGGGGCTGGGCTTTCCGATGCACTCGGGCGCGCGGCCCCCCGCCGCCGCCACCGGGGCCGCGACGGCGCCGCCCCCGAGCTGAAAGGCGCCCCCCTCCAGCGGCGCCCGCACGTCCGGGTTCAGGGCGACGAAGCGGGCGCCGCGCGCGACGGCCCGGGCGGCGGCGCTCAGGGCGAGGTAGGTGAGATCCGGGTCGATCCCCACCAAGACGATATCGGCGTCCTCCTCCCCGGGCCCGGCCACCTCGAAGCCCGCGGCCCCGACGGCGCTCCGCAGCGCCTCGCCCCCGATCACAAACACCTTCCCGCCCGGGGAGCCGCGCCGCAGGTAGTCCCCCGCCCGGTCGAGGACGCTCACGATCCGCCCCGCCTCGACCGGCAGCCCCAAGGAGCGCATGTGGGCCTCCAGCTCCGCGGCCGTCATCCGCGAGTTGTTCGTCAGGTAGCGGTGGGGGATGCCGCGCGCGGCCAGGGTCTCGACCACCTCCCGCCCCCCGGGCAGGGCTTCCTTCCCCGCGAAGAGCACCCCCTCGATGTCGAGAACGACGGCCTTGCAGTCACGGAACATGGACGGCTGCCTCCCCGGGGCTCAGATCGCGCCCCGCTCGCGGAGGCGCGCGATCTCCGCCTCGGACATTTCGAGCACCTCGCGCAGCACCTCCCCGGAGTGCTCCCCCACGAGGGGGGGCGGCGAGGGCTTCGCGCCCCAGGTGCCCTCCATCTTGATGGGGGTGTTGAAGGTCTTTATGGGGCCCAGCTCGGGATGATCGATCTCGACCACCATCTCGCGCGCCCGGATCTGGGGATCGTCGAGGGCCTCGTCGATGGTCTGGATGGGGCCGGAGGGCACGCCTTCGGCCTCCAGGCGGGCGATCCAGTGGCGCGCGGTGTTCGTGGCGAAGACCTCGTTCAGCTTCTCGTCCACGTAGGCGCGGTTCGCCAGCCGCTCCGCGCGCCCGGACAGCTTGGGGTCCTCCCGCCACTCGGGATGCCCGAGCGCCTCACAGAGCGCGCCCCAGAAATGGGGCAGGATGGCGTCGAGGACGAGCCATCCCCCGTCCCCGCACCGGTAGGCCCCGATGGGGACGGCCGAGGCGTGTCCCGTCCCCATGGGGCGGGCCACCTCCCCCCCCGAGAGGTAGTACTGGGCGCGGTAGCTCGCGAGGTAGAGCTGGCAGTCGAGGAGGGAGACGTCCACCTTCTGGCCCACGCCGGTGCGCTCCCTCCGGTAGAGGGCGGCCAGGATGCCGTGGGCGACGAAGGCGCCGCCGCCGATGTCCCCCATCGGGACCCCCATCCGCACGGGGGGCCGATCGGGCTCCCCGGTGAAGCTCATGACGCCCCCGCGCGCCTGGATGATGAGGTCCAGGGCCGGCTTGTCCTTGTCGGGGCCGGTGAGGCCGTAGCCCGTCACCGAGGCGCAGATGATGCGCGGGTTCACCTCCTTGAGGACCTCATGGCCGATCCGCAGGCGCTCGAGCACCCCCGGGCGGAAGTTGTCGAAGACGACGTCGGAGCGCTTCACGAGCTCGAGGAAGACCCGGTATCCCTCTTCGTCCTTGAGGTTGAGGGCGAGGCCGCGCTTGTTGCGGTTGAAGGCGAAGAAGTAGGCGCTCGTTTCGCCCACGAAGTGGGGCGGCATGGAGCGGACCAGATCCCCCTTGCCGGGAATCTCGATCTTGATCACGTCGGCGCCCAGGTCGGCGAGAATCATGCTCCCGTAGGGGCCGGCGAGCAGGGCGGTGAGGTCGAGGACGCGCACGCCCTCCAGGGGTTTTTCCAAGAGGCCAATCTCCGGCGGGCCGGCGGCTTCCTCAGCCGGCGGCGGGTTCGGGCGCGTTCTCGCGGATGTAGCGGACGATCGCGTCCAGGTCGGCGTGGTGGTTGAACACCGCCGAGACGCCGAGGGCCTTGAGGTCTTCGACGTGCCGGTCGAGGATGTTGCCCCCGAAGATGACGAGCACGTCCTCCAGCCCCTCCTCCCGCAGCCGGCCCATGAGCTTGCGGGCGATGCCCATGTAGGCGCCCGAGAGGACGCTCAGGCCGATGACGTCCACGCCCTCCTGGAGGGCGGCCGCGGCGATCTGCCCCGCCGACTGGCGCAGACCCGTGTAGATCACCTCCATCCCGGCGTCGCGCAGGGTGTGGGCGATCACCTTCACCCCGCGGTCGTGCCCGTCGAGGCCGGCCTTGGCCAAGAGCACCCGGATGCGCCGCGCGCCCTCCCTCTCCACCTCAGACCACCGAGGGCTCGGCGTAGGCGCCGAAGGTCTCGCGCATCACCCGGGTCATCTCGCCCACCGTGGCGTGGGCCTTGCCCGCCTCGATGAGGAGGGGGACGACGTTCTCCCCGCCCTCGCAGGCGGCGCGGAGGGCGTCGAGCCGGGCCTCGACGGCCGAGGCGTCCCGGCGCGCCTTCACCCGCGCGAGGCGCTCGCGCTGGCGGGCGAGGGTCGCCTCGTCCATCTCGAACAGCTCCATCTGGGCGCCGGTGCGGTCCTCCTCCTCGGAGGTGTGCTTGTTGACCCCGACCCAGATCTGCTCGCCCGAGGCGATGCGCCGCTGGTGCTCGTAGGCCTGGCGGGCGAGGAGGCGCTGAATCTCCCCGCTCTCGATGAAGGGGACGATTCCCCCGCGCGACTCGTAGTCCTCCACGATGGCCTCGATCTCCTCCTCGAGCTGATCGGTCATGGCCTCGGCGGCGTAGCTCCCCGCCAGGGGGTCCACCGTGTCCGCCGCCCCGCTCTCGTGGGCGATGACCTGCTGGACGCGCAGGGCGGCGCGGATGGACTCGTCCGAGGGAATCTCGAAGGCCTCGTCGTAGCAGGCCATGTTCACCGACCGCGTGCCCCCGAGGACGGCCGCCAGGGTGAAGAGGGTCTGGCGCACGATGTTGTTGAGGGGCTCGCGCGCGGCCATCCGGCTTCCGCAGACGCCGGTGGAGAATTTCAGCTGCATCGTCTTGGGGCTCTTGGCCCCGAACTTCTCCTTCATGATGCGCGCCCAGAGCCGCCGGGCGGCGCGCAGCTTCGCCACGCTCTCGAAGAGGTTGAAGGGGCCCACCCCGCCGCCGATCGAGAGGTGGAAGCTCATGGTGGAGACGAAGTCGTCCACGTGGTGGCCGCGCCCGAGCATCTCGCGGATGTAGGCCAGCGCGTTCAGGAGGGGGAAGGCGATGTCCTGGGCGACGGTCGCCCCGGTCTCGGCGATGTGGGTGGCCGAGACGCTGATGGCGTTCACCCGGGGGCAGTGGCGCGCGTTGTACTCGATGACGTCGGCCACCAGGCGCATCGAGGGCCGGGGGGGGAAGATCCAGGTGCCGCGCCCGATGTACTCCTTGAGGATGTCGTTCTGGAAGGTGCCGCGCAGCCGGGAGCGCTCCACCCCCTGGCGCTCGGCCGCGGCGAGCCAGAAGGCGAGGAGGATGGGGGCGGTCGAGTTGATGGTGTAGGAGACGCTCACCTCGCCGAGGGGGATGCCCTCGAAGACGCCGGTGAGGTCCTCCAGCGTGTCCACCGCCGTCCCGAGGCGGCCCACGTCGTCCTCGGCCTCGGGGTCGTCGGAGTCCAAGCCGAGCTGGGTGGGGAGGTCGAAGGCCATGGAGAGGCCCGTCTGGCCGTTCCGCAGGAGGAACTTGAAGCGCTCGTTCGTGTCCTCCGAGGTGGAGTAGCCGGCGTACTGGCGCATGGTCCAGAGGCGGCCGCGGTGCATGGTGGGGTAGATGCCCCGGGTGTAGGGGTAGACGCCCGGATCGCCCAGCTTCTCGTCGTAGCGGGCCGCCTCGGGGCCCCCCGGCGCGGGGCGGTAGACGACCGGAATCTCCCGGCCCGAGTTCATGCGGGCCGGCCGGACGCCCTCCCCGCCGGCCCCCTCGCCGGGGGAGCCCCCGTTTCCGCCCGAATCCGCCATGCGCCTGCCTCCCCGAGGGGGTCGCGCGAAAGAGCGCGCAAGGTCCGGGCCTCCGGCCCCTCCCCGCGCCCTGATTTGATTATCACACACCCCCGAAAAGGCCAATGAGACGCGGATTCGGGGGCCGACCGGATCGGGAGGAAGGGGGTCCCCCTCACCCCTCCGCCTCGGCCTTCTCGCGCGCGGCGCGCTTCTCCGCCTCCCGGCGGGCGATCACCTCGGCGCGGGCGAGGAGGCGCTCCGCCCGAAGGACGACGGGGATGTCCACCATCCGGCCCTCCATCTCGAAGGAGGCCGTGCCGCGCGCCTCGGCCTCTCGGGCGCCCTCCACGATGCGGCGGGCGCGCTCCACCCGCTCGGGCGGGAGGGAGAAGGCCGCGTTCAGGACGGGGACCTGGGCCGGGTGGATGCAGGAGGCCCCCATGAAGCCGCGGGCGGCGGAGCGCTCGGCCGAGGCGCGCAGGGCGCCGAGATCCCCGAAGTTGGAGAGCGTCCCCGAGAGGCCGCGCGGCTGCACCCCGACCGCCCGGCAGACGATGACGATGCGCTGCTTGGCGTAGGTCATCTCCTCGCCCGCGTCGGTGGGCTCGAAGCCCAGGTCGAGGGAAAGGTCCTCCGAGGAGACCCCGAAGCCCACCAGGCGGGGGCAGGCCTCGGCGATCTCGCGCGCCCGAAGGAAGGCCCGCGCCGACTCGACCGAGCTCGTCACCTGGACGCTCCCGGCCGGGAGTCCGCGCTCGGCCTCGAGCCGATCCAGGGCGGCGCACAGGGCGCGCATCTCGTCCGGATCCGCGGGCTTGGGGAACTGCACCCCCGCGAGGCCGGGCCAGACCGAGGCGTCGAGGTCGGCGGCGAGGTGATCGGAATGGTTGTTCACCCGGACGAAGGCCTCCGCCCCCCCGCGCGCGGCGAGGGGCAGGGCGCCGCGCACGCGTCCCCGGGCCTCCTCCTTCTTCGCGGGGGGGATCGAATCCTCCAGGTCGAGGATGACGGCGTCCGCCTCCCGCCGCCAGGCGCTCTCGAGGAAGCGCGGCACGTTGACCGGCATGAAGAGCATGGAGCGGTGGACCACTTCGAGGCGAACGTCCCGCATGGCGGTCTCCCGAACAACGGCGTCCCCGGATGATGGCGCGATTATAGCCCGCCTCCCGGAGGGCGGCCACGGAGAGCGCATTCCGGCCCCGGCGGGGGGACTCCGGTCCCGGCGGACATTCCGGTCCCGGCGGACATTCCGGTCCCGATGGGACGCTCCGGCCCCGGCGGGGCGCTCAGGCGCCCGCGTTGACCCCGCTCCGGGGGGAGGGGAGAATCGGGGTGGCGCCGCACGGCTTTCCCAAAGGAGACATCCCCCATGAACCAAGCCCTCTTCGACCTCTCGGGCCGCGCCGCCCTCGTCACCGGCGCGGGCCGGGGCATCGGCCGCACCCTCGCCATCGGCCTCGCCGCCGCGGGCGCCGACGTCGCCGCCGCCGACATCGACCTCTCGGAGGCCGGGGAGGTCAAGGAGGAGATCGAGCGCACCGGGCGCAAGTGCCTCCTCATCGAGGCGGACGTGACCGACACCGCCTCGGTGGACCGGATGGTGACCGAGGCCGCGGCCGGGCTCGGCGGGCTCCACATCCTGGTGAACAACGCGGGGACCAACGTGCGCAAGAAGATGGACGAGCTGACCGAGGCCGACTGGGACAAGGTGCTCGACCTCAACCTCAAGAGCTATTTCTTCATCACCCGCCGCGCGGGGGAGGAGATGAAGAAGGCCGGCGGCGGCAAGGTGATCAACATCGCCTCCCTCATGGCCTGGTCCGTCTTCCGCAACCCGCACGGGCAAACCTACGGCCCCTACAGCGCGAGCAAGGGCGGGGTCGTCTCCCTCACGCGCGTCTTCGCCGTCGAGTGGGCGGAGGAGAACATCCAGGTGAACGCCATCTGCCCCACCTTCATCGAGACCCCCCTCACCCGGGTGCTCCAGGAGGACAAGGCGGTGAACGACGCCATCACCGGGCGCACGCCCATGGGCCGCTTCGGCCGGATGGAGGAGCTCGTCGGCCCCTGCGTCTTCCTCGCCTCCGAGGCGAGCAGCCTCGTCACCGGCGCCTCCCTCCTCGTCGACGGAGGCTGGCACGCGGCCTGACGCCATGAAGCGCGCTCTTCTTCTCATGACGACGGCCACCTACCGGGCCTCGGCCTTCATGCGCGCGGCCGAGGCGGTCGGGGTGCGCGCGGCGGTGGGGACCGACCGGCCCGACGTCCTGGGGGACCTGAACCCGGGCGGCTCCCTCACGCTCGACTTCCTCGCGCCCGAGGAGGCGGCGCGCAAGATCGCCGCCTTCGCCGAAGCGCACCCCGTGGACGCCCTCCTCGCGGTGGACGACGACACCGTCGTCGCGGGCGCCATGGCCGCCGAGGCCCTCTCCCTCCCCTTCCACCCGGTCGAGGCGGCGCGGGCGACGCGCAGCAAGTACGAGCTGCGCAAGCTCCTCGACGAGGAGGGCCTGCCCTCCCCCCGCTTCCGCCTCCTCGCCGCCGAGGAGGACCCGGCGCGCCTCGCCGGGGGGGTGGGCTACCCCTGCGTCCTCAAGCCCACCTTCCTCTCGGGGAGCCGGGGGGTGATCCGCGCGGACAACGAGGCGGAGTTTGCCGCCGCCTTCGCGCGCATCGCGGACATCCTGGGGGAGTCGGAGACGGCGGCCCGCGGGGGGGCCGAGGCCGGGATGATCCTGGCCGAGGACTACATCCCGGGCCGGGAGGTGGCGCTGGAGGGCATCGTCATGGAGGGGGAGCTGCACGTCCTCGCCCTCTTCGACAAGCCCGACCCGATGGAGGGCCCCTTCTTCGAGGAGACCCTCTACGTCACCCCCTCGCGCCTGCCCGAGGGCGCCCAGGCGGCGGCGGCCGAGGCGGCGGCGAGGGCCGCGCGCGCCATCGGACTGCGGGAGGGCCCCGTCCACGCCGAGCTGCGGATCGACGGAGAGGCGGCCTGGGTGCTGGACGTGGCGAGCCGCTCCATCGGGGGCCGGTGCGCGGGGGCGCTCACCTTCGCGGAGGGCGCGACGCTGGAGGAGATCCTCCTCCGCCGGGCGCTCGGGCTCGCCCCGCCCTCCCTCGAGCGGGAGGCGGGCGCCTCGGGGGTGATGATGCTCCCCATCCCGGGGGCGGGGGTGCTGCGCGGGGTGGAGGGGAAGGAGGAGGCGCTGGCCGTGGAGGGGGTGACGGGGCTCGACATCACCATCCCCCCCGGCGGGCGGGTGGTTCCCCTGCCCGAGGGGGACCGGTACCTCGGCTTCCTCTTCGCCAAGGGGGAGACGCCCGAGGAGGTGGAGGCGGCCCTTCGCCGGGCGCACGGGCGCCTTCGCTTCCGGATCGAGGCGGAGGGGGAGCCCCCCGGCCCTTCCTGAAAGCGGCCCAGCCTATTTCTTGGTCGGTGCGTAGTAGGGGTTGTCGCCCGAGGCGTGGTCGGTGGTGTCCACGATCTCGATTTCGGGGTCGAGCTGCTGAAGGCGCGCCGCCACGCCCGACTTGAGCGTCACGTCCGCCATGCCGCAGCCGGCGCAGCCCCCGCCCATCTGGATGAAGACGCGCTTCTCCTCGACGTCGAGCACGGTGATGACGCCGCCGTGCATCGCGACCGCGGGGTTGATCTCGTTATCGATGATGTCGCGGATCTGGGAGAGGAGATCGCTCTCTCCTTCCTGGCGCTCGCGGTCGATCTTGAAGCCGCTTGTGGGACCCTCGCTGACGTAGTCGATGGTCGCCTTTTCGGCGCGCTCCACCTGGTCGGACTGGGCGTAGACGCCGATCAGGGGGGTTTCGATCTGCGTGTAGTTGGCGGCGTCCTCCTCCTTCAAAAGGTCGAGCTTGTAGCCGCCCTCGAAGCTCACGATGATGCCGGCGAAGCCGCCGCCGTTGGTCTCCATGATCTCCTTGATCTTCTCCACAGCCGCTTCGGTGATTTTCATCTCAATGGCTCCATAAGGGACTTTTTATGTCTGACTCTTTACGTCAGGTATAAGATACCACCCCCGCGGAAAAAGGCAATCCGCCCCGGGGGCGAAAAAAGGGATTCATCGGTCCTCAGAGCGGGCCCCCCATCCCCCCCCGGGGGCTTTCCCCCCCCGCGGGGCCTCTCCGGCCGAACTCCCCCCCCGGGGCCGGGGCTCCCCGCCGGGCCGGGGCGAATCCAGCTCCTCCTCCGCCCGGGCGACGAACTCGGCCGGGGTCATCACCCGGACCCCGAAGCGCTCGGCGAGCCGCTCCCGCCGCCCTCCCCGGATGAAATGGCGGGTGTTGAGGGTGAGAAAGACGTCGCGGCCCAGGCGGTGGTGGACCGAGAGCATCTCGGCGTCCAGCCGCTGGCTCGCGGTCATCGCCTCCGGCTTGGTGTGGGGGAAGAGGAGGGCCGCCGCCGCCTCGGGCGTGAGGGGCTCGCCCGCGCCGGGGGGCCCCTCCGCGCCGGGGGCTCCCTCCGCGCCGATGGCGCCCTCCGCGCCGATGGCGCCCTCCGCGCCGATGGCGCCCTTCGCGCCGATGGCGCCCTTCGCGCCGGGGGGCGCCCCCGCCTCGCGCTCCCTTGCGATCCCCGCCCCGTAGGCGGCCGCCTTTTCGGCGTAGAGGGCCCGCCCCTTCTCCCCCCGGTGGGCGCGGGTCTCCTGAATCACCTGAGGGGGGACCTGGATCTCCACCCGCCCCTCGGCGTGCCAGCGCTCGATGCGGTTCATCTCGGCCAGGGAGCCGCGCGCGTTGATGGCGCTCGTGTCCAGCGTGATCCGCAGCGGAGGCACGGCCTCCCCCTCCGCCCCCTAGGGCTCGACGATGACCTTGAGGGCGCCGTCCTTGCGCTGGCCGAAGGTCTCGAGCGCCTCGGTGAACTCGCGCAGGGGGAAGCGGTGGGTCACCAGCGGGCGCAGGCGCAACGCCCCGCTCTCGACGAGGGCGAGCACCTCGGGCAGGCAGTTCGGGGCCGCCCGGGAGCCGACGATGTCGATCTCATCGAGGAGAATCTTGCTCATGGGGACGGGCACCTCCTCGGGGATGATGCCCCCGATGACGATCCGCCCCCCCTTCTTCACCATGCCCATCGCCTGGAGGAAGGCCGCCGCCGCTCCGGAGCACTCGAGCACGACGTCCGGGCCCACCCCCCCGGTCGCCTCCTTCACGTACTCGGCCGCGTCGGTCTTCTCGTAGTCCACCGTCTCGTAGCCGAGCTCGGCCGCCTTCGCGAGACGCAGCCCCCGGCCCACCACGATGACGCGCCCCGCCCCCAGCGCGCGGGCGCACTGGTAGGTGATGGAGCCGACCGAGCCGGGGCCGATCACGACCACGGTGTCGCCCGGCTCGATGCCCCCCCGCTTGGCGATGTGGAGGGCGATTCCCCCGGTGTCCAGCAGGGAGGCCTCCCCCAGGTCGAAGTCGGGCGAGAGCTTCACGATGGAGCGGGCGTTGGCGTTCATGTACTGGGCGTAGGCCCCCTGGGCCGACATCCCGTAGGCGCGGTGGCCGGCGCCGAGGTCCCCGTAGTTGAGGCAGATGTTGTAGCGCCCCTTCATGCAGTTGCGGCAGTAGCCGCAGCCCACGGCCGAGCTTCCGGCCACCTTGTCGCCCGGTGCGAAGCCGGTCACGCCCGGCCCCACGGCCTCGATTGCGCCCGCCCACTCGTGGCCGATGATGAAGGGCC
>JAZGDQ010000415.1:0-7359 GCA_036477985.1 bacterium | reverse complement strand
CGGATTCGCGCGCCGGCCGGCCGGCCGGCCCTGTGGGTGAGAGGAAAATGACAGAGAGCACCTACGATTTGGCGATCATCGGTGGCGGCCCGGCCGGCTACGTCGCGGGCGTGCGGGCGGCCCAGCGGGGAGGGCGCTGCGTCGTCATCGAGCGCGACGCCCTGGGCGGCGTCTGCCTGAACTGGGGCTGCATCCCGAGCAAGAGCCTCATCGCCTCGGCCGAGGCGCTGCGGAACATAAAGCGCGCCTCCCAGTTCGGAATCGAGATTCAGGGCGAGGTGCGGGGCGATCTCGCCGCCATGGTCGAGCAGAAGGACAAGATCGTGGCGAGCCTGGTGAAGGGCGTCACCGGCCTCCTCAAGGCCCACAAGGTGGACCACCTGGCGGGGGAGGCGGTCATCGCCGGCCCGGGCGAGATACGGGTGGCCCTGAGCGCGGGCGGGGAGGCCGAGGTCCGGGCCGCGAAGATCCTCATCGCCACCGGCTCGCGGCCGGCCCAGATTCCCGCCTTCCCCATCGACGGGGAGCGCATCATATCGAGCGATCAGGCGGTCCACCTCAAGGAGCTGCCCGGGCGGATTCTCATCGTGGGCGCCGGGGCGATCGGCTGCGAGTTCGCCTGCCTCTACCGGGAGCTGGGGGCCGAGGTGGAGGTCGTCGAGCTGCTCGACCGCGCCCTCCCGCTCGGGGACGCCGACGTCTCCCGCCTCATCGAGCGCGAGCTGAAGAAGCAGAAGATCAAGGTCCACACCGGGAAGAAGCTCGTCAAGGTCGAGCGCAGCGGCGGGGAGATGGTGGCCCAGATCGAGGGGGAGGAGCCCCTCCGCGCCGACATGGTGCTCGTCTCCATCGGGCGGGCCATGAACACCGACGGGCTCGGCTTGGATGCGATCGGCGTCGCGCTGGGGCGGCGCGGCGAGGTCGTGGTGGACGGGAAGATGCAGACGAACGTGCCCGGGGTCTACGCGGCGGGGGACGTCATCGGGGGGCTCTTGCTCGCCCACGTCGCCTCGGCCGAGGCGCTCGTGGCGGTCGAGAACGCGATGGGCGGCGACGTCGAAATGAACTACCACGGGATTCCGGCCGGCGTCTTCACCCACCCCGAGGTGGGGACGGTCGGGCTCACCGAGGAGGAGGCGCGCGGGCAGGGGCGCGAGGTCCGCGTCGGCAAGTTCCAGATGCGCACCCTCGGGAAGGCCCAGGCCGAGCGCGCCATCGCGGGCGAGGTCAAGGTGATCGCCGACGCGGAGAGCGACGCCCTCCTCGGGGTGCACGTCGTCGGCGCCCACGCCGCCGACCTCGTCCACGAGGCGGCCGTCGCCATGCGCTCGGGGCTGCGGGCGTCCGACCTCGCGGCCGCCGTCCACACCCACCCCACGCTTTCCGAGGCCATCATGGAAGCCGCCCACGACGTGCACGGCGAGGCGATCCACGCCCCGCCCCGAAAGGGGAGGTGACCCGCCGTGCCGGAGAGAATCGTTGAAGCGCGCCGGCCGGCGCGCCGCCGCGGGGGATTCCCGAACGCCCTCCTCGCCCTGGCGTGCCTCGCCGCGCTCGGCTGCGCCTCCCCCTTCGAGCAGTTCGGCTATTTCGTCTCCCTCCCCTGGGGGGCCGTGATCCCCCGCCCGAAGGACTCGACCCTCGCCTACGACAAGGGGTCGGCGTATCTCTATTCGAAGGAGGGGGATTGGTCCCTCGTCCTCTCGACGCGCCGCCTCGCCGAAGGGGTGCGGGGCCCGAAGCTCCTGTCCGAAGCCGAGGCGAAGCGCCTCCTCGAGGCGGGGCGGAAGATCGTGGACGGGGACGCCGAGCTGGAGTGGCTGGGGGGGAGAGTGCTGACCATCCAGGGGAAGCGGGGGATGGAGTTCGAGTACGAGGGCCCCTCCCGGGGCGGGCAGCCGGCCCTCCTCTTCCGGGCGGGGGAGATGCTCATCCACCGCGTGGCGCTGGTCGAGGTGAAGAACCGCCTCTACCGCCTCCACCTTCGGGCGATGCGCGACGCGCCCGCTGTGGGCCTGGGCGTCTGGGAGGAGGTGAAGGAGGGGCTCCGCTTCGACGGCCGCTCCATCGTGAACTTCCCCGGGCGGGACCGGATTCCCGGGGGAACGCTCGACTCCCTCCTGCGCGGCGCCATCGCCGGGGAGGCGGCCGGGCGGAAGGGGGCCCGCTAGGGGATATCAATCAGCCTGCCCTCCCCCGAGCGCATGTCCTCGTGCAGGAGGCCGAGCATGGCCTCCGAGACGGGCCCGGGCTTCCCGTCCCCGATGGGCTTGCGGTCCCACTCGACGACGGGGGCCACCTTGATCGAGCTCCCGAGCAGCATCATCTCGGCCGCCGCCCGGCCCTCCTCGACCGGGATGTCGCAGACCTCGATTCCCTTGAGGAGCCCCCGGGTCACGAGCGCGGGCGCCAGCTCGAGCAGCCGGAGGGAGGTGCACCCCGACAAGATGTTCTCGAAGCGCGGATGCTTGAGGACGCCCTCGGGCGTCACGAAGGCGACGTTCATGTTCGAGCCCTCGCCGATGTTCCCGTCCCCGTCGATGAAGATGCCGTTGTCGAGACCCTCCTCCTTCGCCTCCAACTGCATGAGGACGTTGGGCAGGTAGTTCGTGCTCTTGGTGATTGCGTAGAAGGGCGGCTTGATGGGCAAGGTGGTCGTCATCACCCGCATCCCCTCGGTGTAGTAGGTCTCGGGGTAGGAGAGGCCGGCGAAGATCATGACGAAGAATCCGGGCTCGGCCCCCGGCGCCGGGCTCAGGCCGAAGCTCCCCGCCCCCGAGGAGAGCCAGTAGCGGATCGAGCCGTTCCGCTGCCCGCCCGCAGCGGCCGTCTGAATGATGATCTCGCGCATCTCCCCGCGCGGGGGGCGGACCTCGAGCTTCGAGGCCGCCGCCGAGCGGAGGAAGCGGTCGAGGTGGGCGTCGAGGTCGTAGATCCTCCCCTCGAAGATGGCGGCGGTGTCGAAGATGCCGTGGCCGCGGTGCACCATGTGGTCGTCGAAGGGGATGATCATGAGGGCGGGGTCGGTGACGATCCCCCCCAGGTGGCTCGAGTAATAGGCCCAGTACTGGACCTCCTGCCGGCGCCGCATCTCCCGCAGGCGCTCGAGAATTTCGCCGCCCTCGAGGAGGGGCGGCGGGGCCGTTGTGGGCATGGGTGAAAGCCTCCTGCGGCGGGGATGGGGATCGTCCGCCGATGAGGGGGAGGGGGAGGGGAGCCGTTCCCCGCGGATGTTTCGCCATCATGCCGCCCCCCGGGGCCTTGCGGCAAGGGGAGGAGGCATCCCCGGAAGGGGAGCGCTTTTGACGCCCTGGCGCCGGGGTGGTAGGGATGACATTGGGTCCCGGACCCCTTCCCGGGCCGCCTCCGCGCCGAAATCCCCCCCGCTCTCTCCCCGGGAGGATCGCCCCCGTGGCGGACGCCGATTTTCTCACCGAAGAGCAGCGCATGGTGCGGGACATGGTGCGCGATTTCTGCCGGCGCGAGGTCGCCCCCCGCGCGGAGGAGACCGACGCGGGCCGCTTCCCCGCCGAAATCATCCGTCAGATGGCCGGGCTCGGCCTCATGGGAATCGCCATCCCGCCCGCCTACGGGGGCGGGGGGATGGACGTCGTCTCCCACTCCCTGGCGATGGAGGAGATCTCGGCCGCCTGCCCCTCCACGAGCGTCATCTTCGCCGCCCACAACTCCCTCGTGTGCGAGCCCCTCCTGCATTTCGGGACCGAGGCGCAGAAGCAGGAGTTCCTCCGCCCCCTGGCCTCGGGCGAGGCGCTCGGCTGCTTCGCCCTCACCGAGCCCGGCGCGGGCTCCGACGCCGCCGGCCTTTCCGCCACGGCCGTCCGCTCGGGGGATCATTGGCGGATCGAGGGAACAAAACGGTTCATCTCCAACGGCAAGGAGGCGCGCTACTGCCTCCTCTTCGCCGTCACCGACAAGTCGCGGGGGCGCAAGGGGCTCAGCGCCTTCATCGCCGACACCCAGTCCGAGGGCTTCGAGGTGGGCCGCTCGGAGGAGAAGATGGCCCTGGGGGGGAGCTCCTGCTGCGATCTGCGCTTCGCGGATCTCCGGGCGCCGCTGGACAACCTGGTCGGAGAGGAGGGGGAGGGCTTCGCGATCGCCATGACGGCGCTCGACTCGGGGCGCATCCTCGTGGCGGCCCAGGGGGTGGGCTTCGCGCGGGCCTGCCTGGAGGCCTCGGTGGCCTACGCCCGCGAGCGCGTCGCCTTCGGGAAGCCCATATCGCGCCACCAGCCGATTCAGTGGAAGGTGGCCGACATGGCGACCGAGACCGAGGCGGGCCGGCTGCTCTACCTCAAGGCGGCGCGCCTGAAGGAGGCGGGCCTTCCCTTCTCGGCCGAGTCGGCCATGGCCAAGGTGTTCGCCGCCGACGCCGCCCTGCGGGCCTCGGAGCGCGCCGTCCAGATCCACGGCGGAAACGGCCTCATGCGGGACTACTCCGTCGAGCGCTACTACCGCGCCGCCAAGGTGCTGCAGATCTACGAAGGCACGAACGAGATCCTCCGCCAGGTCGTCGCCAAGCATCTTTTGTAGGCGAACGCTCCGCTTATAGGCGAGCGCTCCGCTTCCCGCGCCTCCCGCCAAAAAAACACCCCCTCCCCCCCCGGCGGGGGGGCGGCGATGTTCGCGCCGGGATTCCCCCCGCCTACTTCTTCCCCTTCCGGAGAGATTTCAGGTAGGCGAAGATGTGGGCCATCTCGCTTCCGGTGAGCTGGGGCCATTCGATCTCGAGGCTTTTCGCCTTCTCCACCATGTGGGTGGCGTGGCGGAGCATCCGGGTGGCGAACTCGGCCTCGGTGCGAATCTTCGCCGCCCGGCGCCCGAGGTCGGGACCGACATTCCCCCCCCGGAAGGGCTTGGCGTGGCATATCACGCAGCCTGAGATCATGAACACGGCCTTCCCCAAAGACGCCTTTCCCCGAAGGGCGTAATCGCCCCCCTCCTTTCGGCTCAGGGAGTGAAGGTAGGTGAAAATGTCGGTCGCCTCCTCCCCCTTGAACTCGGGCCAGGAGAGCCCTTTCTCCGCCATGGCCTTCTTCATGAGGGGGACGTGGTTCCACATCACGGCCGCCCCGAGGAGGGGAGAGGCCCACCCGGCCGTGCGCGAGAGATCGGGGCCGACCTTTCCGCCCCGGCCCAGCATGGTGTGGCAGGTGGAGCAGCCGTTGGTGTCGAAGAGCAGGCGCCCGTTCCGGATCTTTTCCCCGAGGGTCCGAACCGGCCGCTCGGCGCCCGCGCGCGGGGAAAGGGGGAGGAAAAGGAGCAGGGCGAATAGTGCCGGAATTCTCAGGGAAGGATGCATGTGGCGCCTCACAGCGCGGGGGAGGCGCCCGACGGGAGGGCCTGGAGTTAAATATGGGACGAGATTGGAAGGTTTGCAAGAAAATGGGGCCGGCCGCCCCATTCGGTGCGGAAGCGGAAGGGTGAATCAAGGGGCGGCGGAGCGGTTTTCGAGGCCGGCGGCGGAGGCCCCCAGCCGGAGGGGCCGGCGCGGAGGCCCGGGCCGCCTACTCCTCGAGCGCCTCGGCGACGAGCTCGGCGATGTCCGCCGCCCGAATCGTCTTCTCCGGGTCGAGCGCCTGGAGGGCGTCGTCGAACATCTGCATGCAGAAGGGGCAGGAGACGGCCGCCGTCCGCGCGCCGCTGGCCTTCACTTCCTCCAGGCGGATGTGGTTGACCCGCTTCTCGGGCTCATCGTCCATCCAGGCGTAGCCCCCGCCCGCGCCGCAGCAAAGGGAGCGGTCCCGGCTCCGGGGAAGCTCCGTGAAGCCTCCCGCCGGGGAGAGGTGCTGCAGCACCTCGCGCGGCGCGTCGTAGACTCCGTTGTGGCGACCCAGGTAGCAGGGGTCGTGGTAGGTGAGGGATTCGATCTCCCGCTTCAGCTTCAGCCGCCCGGCCGAGATGAGATCCCGAATCAGCTCGGTGTGGTGGACGACCTCGTAGTTCCCGCCGAAGTCGGGGTACTCGTTCTTGTAGGTGTTGAAGCAGTGCGGGCAGGTGGTGATGATCTTCTTCACCTCGTAGCCGTTCAGGGTGGCGATGTTCTGCTTCGCGCACATCTGGAAGGTGAACTCCCCGCCGGCCCGGCGGGCGGGGTCGCCCGTGCAGACCTCCTCGGGGCCGAGGACGGCGAAGTCCACCCCGGCCGCCTGGAGGATCTTCACCATGGCGCGGGTGACCTCGATGTTGCGGTCGATCATGGCGCCCGTGCACCCGACCCAGAAGAGATACTCGGCCTTCTCGCCCTGCCCGAGCACCTTGACGCCCAGCCCCTCGTACCACTCCTCGCGGTTGTGGGGGGCGCCGACCCAGGGGTGCATCCTGTCTTCCATCGACTTGAGGAACTGGCGCGCGTCCTCGCTCGTCTTCGACTCCATCATGACGAGATAGCGGCGCATGTCGACCATCTTGGGGATGTGCTCGATGTAGACCGGGCACTCTTGGTGGCAGGCGCCGCAGGTGCGGCATCCCCAGAGCTCGGCCTCGAGGACGGCGGGCCCGGCGGCGCCCTCGGCCGCCTCCCCGAAGAGGGGAGGCCGCGCCTCGCCCTCCTGGCCGTTTTCGGCGGGGGCCGCCTCCGCTCCCGTCCCGGAGAGATGGCTCTTCAGGTCCTGGATCAGCTTCCGCGGGCTGAGGGGCGCCCCGCTCAAGAAGGCGGGGCAGACCTCCTCGCAGCGCCCGCAGTTCGTGCAGGCGTCCAGGTCGAGCAGCCCCTTCCAGGAGTATTGCTCGATCTTCTCCACCCCCAGCGCCTCGATGGACTCCGGGTCGCTGTCCATCGCGGCTTCGATGTCGATGTAGGAGAGCCTCCCGCTCGGGCCGAGATTGCGGCAGAAAATGTTGAGCAGCCCGTACCAGATGTGGTTGAACTTCCCGAAGCCCATGTAGGCGATGAAGGCGAAGGCCGAGAGGGCGTGGAACCACCAGGCGAGGCGGTGGAAGGTGCGAAGGGCCGCTTCGCTCCAGCCGCTCAGGAAGAGGGCGACGAAATAGCCGCCCGGGGACCAGACCGCCCAGTCGGGGTGGGGGCCCATCTCGGTCGCCGCGATGCGGATCCCCTCGACGAGGAATCCCTGGAGGAAGATGAGGAGGAGGAAGGCGAGGGCGATCCAGTCGTCGAGAATCGAGACGATGTGGTCGGGCCGCTGGACGGCCCTGCGCCAGACGGCCATGCCGATCCCGACGACGGCGAGGATGCCGAAGCTGTCGCTCAGGAGGGAGAACCAAAGATAAAAGGCGCCGCGGAGAAAGTGGATCCCGCTCCACTCCTGGACGGCGATGAGGGTGGTCGCCACCAGCTCGGCGAAGAAGCCGTAAAAGATGAACATGTGCATGAGGCCC
>JAZGDQ010000414.1:0-3016 GCA_036477985.1 bacterium | reverse complement strand
ACCATGCCCAGATAGGCGTTGTTCAGGATGGCGACCCGGACGGGAATGTTGTAGGTGGCCGCCGTCGCCAACTCGACGAGCGTCATCGAAAAGCTCCCGTCCCCGTCGATGAGCCATACGTCCTTTTCGGGCCGGCCCACCTTGGCCCCGATGGCGGCCGGAAGGCCGAAGCCCATCGTGCCCAGCCCGCCCGAGGAGACCCAGGCGTTGGGCTCGTTGAAGCGGAGAAACTGGGCCGCCCACATCTGGTGCTGGCCGACGCCGGAGACGTAGATGGCATCGCCGCCCGAGACCTCCTGGATCTGCTCGATCACATACTGGGGCTTGATGGAGCCGTCCCAGTCGTAGCGGAGGGGGTGCTCCTCCTTCCAGCGGCCGACCCGGTCCAGCCAATCCCCACGGTCCTTGGGCTTCACCTGGGTGTTGAGAAGGACAAGCACATCGCGCACGTTCGCCAGGATGGGGATGTCGGTTTTCACCCGCTTGCCAAGTTCGGCTGCGTCGATGTCCACGTGGGCGATCACCGCCTTGGTGGCGAAGCTTGAAACCTTGCCCGTCACGCGGTCATCGAAGCGCCCGCCAAGATTGATCAACAGATCGCACTCGCACAGGGCCATGTTGGCGTAGGCCGTGCCGTGCATTCCCGGCATGCCCAGAAAGAGGGGGTCGGTGCCCGGGAACCCGCCCATGCCCAGCAGGGTGTTGATGACGGGGATCTTCGCCCGGCGGGCGAACTCGGCGAGCTCGGCGGCGGCGCCGGATTTGATGATTCCCGATCCGCTCATGATCACGGGCCTCTCGGAGCGGTCGATCGCCTCGAGCAGGCGCTCGATGGCTCCCGCGTCGGGCTCGGGGGCGGCGAAGAAGGGCTCGGCCGAGGGAGCGATATCCGTTTTCCGCTGGGGGTCGTATTCGCACGTCGCCACCTGGACGTCTTTGGGAAAGTCGATCACCACGGGCCCCGGCCGCCCGGTGGTCGCCACGCGGACCGCCTCACGGACGACGCCCTGAAGGTCGCGGGGGTCCTTGACGAGCCAGTTGTGCTTCGTCACCGGAATCGTGCACCCGTAGGTGTCGGCCTCCTGGAAGGCGTCGGTGCCGATGGCGGGCAGGGCGACTTGGCCCGTAATGGCGACGATCGGGACAGAGTCCATCATGGCGTTGCAAAGGCCGGTGATGATGTTCGTCGCTCCCGGACCCGAGGTGGTGACGACGGCCGCCACCTTGCCGCTCACGCGCGCGTATCCGTCGGCCATGTGGGCGGCGCCCTGTTCGTGGCGCGTGAGTATATGCGGGAATTCGGATTTTTCGATCTCATCGTAAAACGGCATGATGGCGCCGCCGGGAATCCCGAAGGCGATCTCAACGCCGCTTGCCTTGAGCTCCTCGATGACGATCTGCGAGCCATTGAGCTCCACGAATGGTTCCTCCTAATGATCCGGAAGGGCGCTGAGCTTGCCCTTCAAGGATTTTTTCTTGCGCGGGTCCTCGAGGATCATGTCCCGGTTCGCTCCGCCGGCCGGAACCATGGGGAAAACCAGCTCGTCCGGATCGACCACGACGTCGAGGATGAAGGGCCCGGGCGTCTTGATCATCTCCTGGATGGCGGGCCGGAGGTCCTTGCGGTCTTCGATGTGGAGCCCCTTGGCCCCGTAGGCGGCGGCGAGCTGGACGTAGTCGGGTCCCACCCCCAGGCCCACCTCGCTGAAGCGCCGGTCCATGAAAAGGTCCTGCCACTGGCGCACCATCCCGAGGCCGTAGTTGTTCAGGATGAACACTTTAACCGGGATCCGGTACTGGACCGCGGTGGCGAGCTCCTGGAGCACCATCTGGAAGCTTCCGTCCCCGGCGATGTCGATCGCCAGCTTTTCGGGGCGCGCCAGGGCGGCGCCGATCGCCGCCGGGAAGCCGAAGCCCATCGTGCCCAGCCCGCCCGATGAGATGAACTGGCGCGGGAAGGAAACCTGGAGGTACTGGGCGGCCCACATCTGGTGCTGGCCGACCTCGGTCGTGTAGATGGCCGCGTCTCCGACCTCCTCGCTCAGGGCGACGATGGCCTCCTGGGGCTTGATGGGCCCCCCCTCGGTGGTCTCGAAGGTGAGGGGCAAATCCTTCTTGAGGCGCTCGACGCGCTTGATCCATACGTTTCGCTTCTGGGCCTTGATGAGCTTGTTGACCTCGATGAGGATCAGCCGCGCATCGCCCACGACGGGGATGTCCACGGTGACGTTCTTCCCGATGGCGGTGGGGTCGATGTCGATGTGCACAATCTTGGCGTTCTGGGCGAATTCGGAGATTTTTCCCGTAACCCGGTCATCGAAGCGCGCCCCCACGGCTATGAGAAGGTCGCACTCGTCCACCGCCATGTTGGCGTAGGCCGTGCCGTGCATGCCGAGCATCCCGACCGCAAGGGGATGATCGCTCGGGCACGAGCTCGCTCCGAGCAGGGTCCAGGTGACGGGAATATCGGCCGTCTCGGCCAGCTTCATGACCTCTTTGTGGGCCTCCGCGTGGATGACCCCGCCGCCCACGTAGAGGATGGGTTTTTTCGCCTCGGAGATGGCCTCGGCCACGCGCTTGATCTGGCGGGGGTGGCCCTTCGTGCGGGGCTTATAGCCGCGGATGTCCACTTCCTCGGGAATTTTGAAGATCGTCTCGCCGAGGATAATGTCTTTGGGAAGATCGATGAGGACCGGGCCCGGCCGGCCGGTCCGGGCGATGTGAAACGCCTCCCGGATGGAGGGGGCCAGATCCTCGATGTCTTTGATGAGGTAGTTGTGCTTGGTGACGGTGCGCGTCATCCCCACGATGTCGGCTTCCTGGAAGGCGTCGTTCCCCACCATGGAGGTGGACACCTGGCCCGTCAGGCACACGATGGGTATCGAGTCCATGTAGGCATCCGTGATCCCGGTGATGAGGTTGGTGGCGCCCGGCCCCGAGGTCACCAGGCACACGCCCACCTTGCCGCTCGCGCGGGCATAGCCTTCGGCCATGTGCGCGGCGCACTGCTCGTGCC
>JAZGDQ010000413.1:0-2716 GCA_036477985.1 bacterium | reverse complement strand
CGCTCAAAGGGGCGAGCCGACGGGAAATTCGAGCACCGTCACGGCGGTGAACCACTTCGCCTCGGCCTGATAGGACCAGACCTCCGCCGGCCCTCCCCCCGCCGCCGCCGCCGTTGCGATCCAGTTGCGGATCTCGTTCGCCCCGTTTCCGCCGGCGTCGATCTCCGGCTGCGTCCACTCCGAGAGCCCCTTGGACTCGCCCTTGCGGAGGAGGCCGAGCACCCGCTCGTCCCACTCCTCGTCGATGCGCCCCATCTCGGGCGTGCCGATCCAGTGAGAGGGGGCGCCGGTGCCCAGGAGGGCGACCCGCTCCACCCCGTCGTACTCCCGCAGCGCGCGGCGGACGGCGACTCCGAGCGCGTAGGCCCTGCGCGCCGGGGAGAGGGGCGGGGCGACGGTGTTCTGCAGAATCGGGACGATGGGGATGGGAAGATCGCCCATCAGGTGAATCGGGACGACGAGGGAGTGGTCGATGCCGATCTCGCGGCAGAAGGCGGGGTCGAAGCCGTCCTCCAGGAGCGATTTCGCCAGATGAAAGGCGAGGGCCTCCTCCCCGGGCCTCCCCCCCTCCACTTGGGGAAGATAGGCCTCGCTCGTCACGTTATCGAACCGGGGGGCGATTCCGACGGCGAGGGGAGGGTGGCGGTCGAAGAAGAGAGCGTGAAGGTGATCGTTCCCGAAGATGACGAGGGCCTCGGCCCCGCGGTCGGCCACCGCCTGCCCCATCCGGGCGAAGGCGGAGAAGGTGTCCTCCCGGACCTCGGGGGCGGGATCCTGGCCGCGGAGAATGAGGAGGGGGGTGTGGCTCGCGCCGAACGCCGCGACCACCTCAGCCATTGTCCCGCCCCCCGCCCGCCGGATCGAGGAAGGCGCAGCCCTCCAGGGCGGCGGTGAAGTCGGCATCCGAAATGCGGTTCCAGAGCTGGAAGACACGCAGGAGATAGGGGTTCACGCCCATCTCCCAGAGCGTGCGGATGTCGGCGCTTTGGACGGCGGCCAGCTCCTCCTCGGTGAGGTCGTAGCCGGCGAGAAAGGCCGCCTCGTCGGCGCGGTAGCGCTCGCGCTTCTCGGGAAACTGAATCTCGTGGACCAGCTTGTTGACGGCGTAGCGCGACATCGGCTCCTCCCTTGTCCCCCCGCTAAGCCTCCTGGGGGACCTCGGCGCCCCGGCCTTTTTGTCCTCTATTCAGTTGCATGAAGAATACCATTCCCAGGAGCAAAGCTCCCGTCAGGTAGACGGGGTATTGGCGCCTCCCCCCGAAGCGGCGTGACGTAGACGATGAGGTTGCCGACGGGGAGGAGGAGGCAGACCGAGGCGGCGGCCAGCAGAAGCCGCTCCAGCCGGATCGTCTCGTGGATTACGAAGCCCTCCAGCATGCCCGCCCAGGCCACGATGCCCAGGAGGCAGGCCGCCACCGTGACCGAGACCGCGAGCCAGGAGCCGGTGAGGAGCAGGGGGGTGTAGGCGAACAGGAAGGGCATGATGAAGATCCAGGAGGCGGGCTTGAGCGCCTGAAAGCTCGTCTTTATGGGATCGGACAAAGCTATCCCGCCGGCGGCTGGATTCGGCCTACCGGGCGCCCGCCGGTTCTGCCCCGGCCGCCGGTTCGGCCCCGGCCGCCGGTTCGGTCTCGGCCGCCGGGTCGGTCTCGGCCGCAAGCTCGGGCGGCAGGAGGAACTGCACGTTCTCCTCCACGCCGGGCTGGGTTTGCACCTCGACCTCGAACAGCCGGCCGAGGCGGGCGATCAGCTCCTCGACCAGGGCCTCGGGGGCCGAGGCGCCGGCCGTGATGCCGACCGAGGCGGCGCCCTCCAGCCAGGCGGGATCGAACGCCGCGGCGTCATCGACCAGATAGCTGGGGACGTGGGCCGCCTCGCCGAGCTCGACCAGGCGGTTCGAGTTCGAGCTGTTGGCGGAGCCGACGACCAGGACGGCGTCGACCTCTTCGGCGAGGGCGCGGACCGCCGTCTGCCGGTTCTGGGTCGCGTAGCAGATGTCGCGCACGTCGGGGCCCTGGATGGCGGGGAAGCGCCGCCGCAGGGTTTCGATGATCTCCCGCGTGTCGTCCACGCTCAGGGTGGTCTGGGTCACGTAGGCCAGCTTTTCGGGATCGTTCGGGACGAGGCGCTCGGCGTCCTCGGCGCAGGTGACCAGGTGCACCCGCCCCGGAATCTGGCCCATCGTGCCCTCCACCTCGGGGTGGCCGCGGTGGCCGACCAGGACGATCTCGAACCCCTTGGCGGCGTAGCGCCGCCCCTCCTCGTGCACCTTGCTGACGAGGGGGCAGGTGGCGTCGAGCACCCGGAGCTTGCGGCCGGCGGCCTCGCGCTCCACCCTTTTGGAGACGCCGTGGGCGCTGAAGACGGTGACCGTCCCCTCGGGCACCTCATTGAACTCCTCGACGAAGCGAGCGCCCTTGGCGCGGAGCGAATCGACCACCCGCTTGTTGTGGACGATCTCGTGGCGGACGTAGACGGGGGGGCCGTAGAGGCGCAGGGCGCGCTCGACGATCTCGATGGCGCGCTCGACCCCGGCGCAAAATCCCCGGGGCCGGGCGAGAATCACGCGCAGGGGCCGCTTGGGTCCGGCGTTCGAATTCGAATCGCTCATCCGCGAACCTCGCGGGTTGTGTGCGAAATCGGCCCCTCGGGCCGGGCCAAAACGCCTTCTTATATCACATGCGGCGGATTTCAAATATCGGCGGGGCGGGGCGGG
>JAZGDQ010000412.1:0-8606 GCA_036477985.1 bacterium | reverse complement strand
CTCCAAAAACTCCTCGGCGCAGGCGTCGCCGAAGGCGGGATAGTTGATGTGCAGGTCGAGCTCCTCGATCCGCCCCCGCTTCAGGCGCTCGCGCAGGGAGCGGACGAAGGCGGCGTCCGCCTCGGGCTGATGCCAGGGTCCGAGGGGGCGGCCCTCCAGGTCGTGCGTCGTCCTCCGGGTGTGCTCGCTGAACCCGCGCAAGGGGATGAGGACGGCGGCCGGCCCGGCGGCCGCGTTCAGCCGCTCGGCCACCATCCGGCCCAGTGCCTCGTACTCCCCGGCGCTGGTGCGCATGAGGAGGTTCTGGGCGTTGTACTGGAAGAACTCCCGCCCGCGGAAGCGCGCCGGGGCCTCGCCCACCCAGAAGTTCGCGTGATCGAGCGCGCCGGGGACCACGACCTGGGGAAGGCCCGCCTCCCCCGCCGCCGTGAGTCGGTCCTCGCCCGCGCTGTAGACGCCCTCCACCAGGAGGTCGGTCAGCTCCGAGGTGGTCACGTCCACCACCCCGGCCAGCTCCCCCCGCCGGGCGAGGGATTCGAGGGCGCGCCCCCCGGGGCCGGAGGCGTGGAAGAGGATGACCTCGTAGCCCGCCTCCCGCAGCCGCTCCTCCACCCGGCGCACGCAGCCGGCCGTTCCCCCGAAGGAGGAGATGCCGACGAGGGGGGGCTCGGCCCCGCCGGCCTCGCTTTCCCTCCTCCCCTCCCGGCCCTTCGCCATGGCGGCGACGGCGCGCGCGGCGTTCTCCATCACCCCCCGGGTGATCCGGTTGAGGGAGAGGTCCCCGATCGAGGGGAACATGGCGATGTCGCTCTCCCCCACGTACCACTGCACGGCCGCCGTGGCGGCGACGACGCTCACCATGGCCTTGGGCGCGAGGGGGGGGAGGGTCCGCATGATGGCGCAGGCGATGGCGGTGCCGTTCGCCCCGCCCACGCCGAGAGCGCCCGAGAAAGCGCCCTCCTCGAATTTTCGGGAGAACACCTTGCGCCCGCCCGCGATGATGACGTCCGAGGCGGCGCCGCGGTCCATCTCCTCCAGCGCCGCCCAGGGGCGGCCCGCCGCCTCGGCGAGATCCCCCCCCGTCACCGCGGCGCCCGGCACGGCGTGGGGCCGGCAGGAGATGTCCACCAGCCAGGGGCGGACCCCGGCCCGCTCGAGCGCGCCGCAGAGAAAGCGCGCCTCCCCGGCCTTGCTGTCCAGCGTCGCCAGGACGGCCACCACGGTCTCGGCCACGAATCCCTCTCCCCTATTCCCTTCTTCCCCGCCTTCTCCCTCCCGGGGGGGCGCTTTCGCCCGGCCCGCGGGGGCCGGGGGGACCGGGGGGCTGCTCACTTCCTCAGCCGGACCGCCTTGAAGGATTGGGCCGCCTCGGGGACCGCCTTTTCGATGGGGAAGCGCTCGGCCGAGGAGCCGCCCACGTAGCCGTCCAGCCGGCCCTCGCGCCCGAGCAGGGCCTCGAAGTCCCCGGCGGTCTCGATGACCCCCCCGTGGCAGGTGACGATGCGGTCCCCGTGGCGGGCGGCCAGGGCGTCGCACACGGCGGCGGCGCGCCCGGCGGCGTCGTCCAGGTCCATGACGGTCTTGGAGCCGATCGAGCCGCCCGAGCTGTTCCCGAAGTGGACGATGATGTTGTCCACCCCGGCCTCGGCCATGGCGAGGGCCTCCTCGGGCGAGGTGCAAAAGGCCTTGGTGAACAAGCCCATCCGGCCCGCGGCGGCGAGAACCTCGACCTCGACGGCGTAGCCCATGCCGGTCTCCTCGAGGTCCATGCGGAACTTGCCGTCGATGAGGGCGACCGTCGGGCAGTTCATCACCCCGTCGAAGCCCGCCGCCCGCAGCCGCTCGAGAAAGCGGACCATGTCGCGCGTGGGGTCGACGGCGAGGACGCCCGCCACGACGGGGCACTCCTTCACGGCGTTGATGACGGCCCGCTCGCCCAACTCGAGGGTGAGGGCGTTCGCGTCCCCGATGGGAAGGTAGCCGGCCATCGAGCTGAGGCCCTGCATCCGGTAGTAGGCCAGGTTGAAGGTGGTGACGAGGTCGGCCCCGCCGCGGGCCGCGAACTTGGCCGTGATGCCGCTCCCGCAGAGGGCGTCGTAGAGGGCGCGCCCCGCGTCGCGCTCGGCCCGAAGGCGGGTCGCCACCTCCTCCTTCGTGAACCTTCCGGACATGCTTCCTCTCCCCCCCATCGGGCGGTTTTCGCCCGCCCGCGCCCTCTCCGCGCGGCCCCCGGCCGGCCGATCCGCCGGGTTGCCACCCTGCGTCTCTTTATGGGAAAATAGGCGTTTCCCGGGATGTTGCAGGGAAAATATAAGAAGAATCAAACCGTTATCGAGATTCATCCGGATTGTGGCCCCGTCCGCCCGAGCCGCTCCGCCCGTTCGCGGGCGGGGCGGCGCGGGGCCACTCTCTGGATGAGACGCCTAGGAAACCCCGTTCCCGGAAGCGCCCTCGACCGCCTTCTTCCTGCGCCGCGTTCCGGCCGGCGCCCGCCGCGCCCGCCTCTTCGCCTTCGGCTTCGCCGCGGCCGCCTCCCCGTCCGCCTGCCCCCGCACAAGGCCGGTGATGATGTAGCTCCCGCTCCGCTCGTCCTTCTTGAGCTGGATGTAGCCCCGACGCTGGGCGTCCTCGAGCAGGTCGCTGAAGCTGCGGTAGCTGTGCGCCCGCTCGGAGAAGGAGGGGCGCTTGCGCTTCATCGTGTCCTTGACGAGGGAGGACCAGAGGATGTCCACGTTCTCGCGGGTGAGGGCGTCGACCGACTCGAAGAGGAGGGAGAAGGCCTCGCGCTTCTCCTTCGACAGGTCCTGCGAGAGGGCGGGACTGGCCCCCTCGTCGGCGCCGATGTCCTCGTAGAAGATGAATTCGTCGCAGGCCGAGACGAGGAGATCCGAGGTGGAGTTCTTCATCCCCAGCCCGATGACGTGCTTCCCGTTCTCCTTGAGCTTCGAGACGAGGGGGGAAAAATCGCTGTCGCCCGAGGCGATGACGAAGACGCCGATGTGCTCCTTCGAGTAGCACATGTCCATGGCGTCGACCACCATCCGGATGTCGGCCGAATTCTTCCCCGTCATCGAGCGCTGGGGGACCTCGACGAGCTCGATGCCCGCCTCGTGGAGGATCTGCTTGTGCTTGGCGTAGCGCGTCCAATCGCAGTAGGCCCTCTTCATCACCACCTTGCCCTTCTCGACGAGACGGGCCATGACGCGCTCGATGTCGAACTGGGCGGCGCTGGAGCGCTTGAAGCCGCGGGCCAGGTTTTCGAAATCGATGTAGAGGGCGATTCCTTCGGGTCGATCTGCCATGCCTTCCCCTTTGCTGGGCGAAGCCGGTATTCGCTTTCCCCCCGAATCCTATCTCTCCCGGCGCTCGAGCGCGAGCCCCCCGGGGGCCGCGATCCAGGCCCTTGCACTACAAGCCGGGACGCGCCTCGGGCCGCGACCCGCGCTCCGGGCGGCGCGTCACGCGCCCTCAGCTCCGATCCGCCACCGCGCCCTCGAACACCAGGACGGCGGCCAGCGCCATGAGCAGAAAGACGCCCAGGTCGATCCGCCCCTCGAAGGCGGCCTCGGGCGCCTCGGCGTCGGCGGCGAGGGAGCGGACCACCACGTCCAGCCCCGCGACGCGCTGGCGCAGGGCCTCCGCGCTCAGGGGCTCCAGGTCGGCCTCCGAGGCGGGCACGTTCGCGGCCACCGGCTCGGGCCCCTCCGGCCCGCGGACATCGTACACCCCGGCCCGGTGGGTGCCGGCGAACCGGGCGAGGGCGGCGCCGGGCCGCCCCCTCCCCGCGGGGGATGCGGCCTCTTTCCCATCACTCCCCCCGCTCGTCGGCGGCGCGACGGCCTCGAGTCGGAGCGTCACCTCGCGCCCCCCGGGCGGGCGCACCCGCACCTCCTCTCCCACGCGGTTCGCCCGGGCGCGGATCTCGAGCGGCGCCCCGGCCACGACGGAGGAGGACGTCCCCCGGATTCCGCCCACGAGGTAGTCCACCAGGGCGCGCATGAAGGGGACGAAGACGGGCCGCACGGCGATGTCCGTCCAGTCGCGGTCGCAGGTGGCCCCCCAGAGGGCCACCTTGCCCGCCCCCGAGGCGCCGGCCACGAGGAGCGGGGTCCCGTCGGCGAGGGTGAGCAGGGTGCGCCCCCCCCGGACGGGCGCCAGGGGCGAGAGCCGGCGGACCCGGACCCGGCGGAAGATCAGGCCGGGTTGGGTCCCGAGCATGGAGAAGACCGAATGGCTCCACGCCCCGGGCGGAAGCGCCACCTCCTGGGGGGGCCTCAGGCGGCGCGGCGCCCCCGGCAGGGCCGGGAGCCATCCTTCGCCGGGAACCGACTTGCCGGCGATGTCCCCGCCCGCGAGGAGGAGCCCTCCCCCCTCCTCGACGAAGCGGCGCAGCCCGGCCGCCGAGTCCCCCGGCCAGCGCCCCACGTTGCAGACGATGGCCAGGTCGTAGGCGCTCCAGTCCACCTTCTCCAGCTCGTAGCCCGCAACCACATCGATGAGGATGGGGGAGTCCCCGCCGGGGGGGGGCGGCGCGCAGGGCGTGGGCGAGGTAGAAGGATTCGCTCTCGACCAGGCCCCGGCGCGGGTCGCCGTCCACGATGAGGGCGCGCACCCGCCTCCCCATGACGGCGGCGAAGTAGTGCCGGTTGGTGGCCGGAAGGGCGTCCGGGCCCAGCTCGATCCGCCCCCGGAGGACCCCCTCCTTGGGGGCGCGCACCCGGAAGCTCACCGTCCCCTCGGCGCCGGCCTTGAGATCGAGCTCGACCGCGCCGGCCTTCTCCCCGCCGAGGTGGAGCGAGACGAGAACGCCCTTGCGCTCGGCGCCCCCGAGGTTGCGGACGCGGACCACCGCCGACAGCGGGGCGCCCGCCCGGGGGGGCCAGGGGCGCAGGCGGACCTCGCGGATGGCGAGGTCGTCCGTCCCCGCCTCGGGCGCCACCCGCACGAACTGGAAGCGGGTGTGGGGGATGAGCCGCCGCAGCCCGGTGAGGCGGAGGCCGCCCCATTCGCCGCGGGAGAAATCGCTGAGCACGGCCACGCTCCTGCGGTCGGCCGGCGCGCCGAGCCCCTCGAGGACGCGGTGGAGGGCGCGGGCCGGGTCCCCGGCCGCGTCCGTCTGGGGGATGGCCGCGAGGCGGGCGAGGGCGGCGTCCCTCTCCAGGGCGGGCGGGGGCCCCTCCCCTTCCCCCCTCTCCCCAACGTCCACCGTCGTTACGATGGTGGCCCGGTCGGAGTCGGAGAGGCGGCGGATCATGCGCTCGGCCGCCCGGCGCGCCACCTCGAAGCGGGTTCCCTTGGACGTTCGGTAGGCCATGCTCGCCGAGTTGTCGAGGAGGAGGACGAGATGGAGGGGGGACCAGCTCCCCCCCGAGGGCCCGCCGCCGCGCAGCAGGAGGGGGCGCGCGGCGAGGAGGACGACGGCGGCCACCGCCGAGATCCGCAGAATGAGGAGGAGCAGGTTCCGGAGCCGGCTGCGCCGGGTGATGCGCCGCTGGGTCCGGAGGAGGAACTCGAAGGTGGGAAGCCGGAACACCTTGAGGCGGCGGCGGCGCAGGAAGTGGATCAGCACCGGCAGCACCACCAGGCCGGCTCCCCAGAGCAGGATCGCGTGGAAAAACTGAAGGCCCATCGCCGCTCCCCCTCCTTCTCAGCCCCGCCGCTTGGCGCGCCGGGCGAGGAAGCGCACCAGGGCGCGGTCGAGCGGCTCGGCGGTGGAGAGAAGGACGTAGTCGATCCCCTGAGAGCGGCAGCGCTCGCGGGCGTCGTCGAGAAATTCCCGAAGGATGGCCAGGTAGGGCGCCTGGACCACCTCGCACTCCACCAGCATGCTCCGATCGGTCTCGACGTCCTCGATCCGCGCCAGCCCCTCGAAGGGGAAGTCCAGCTCGGCCGGGTCGAGAATGTGGAAGACGATGACGTCGTTCCCCTTCATGCGCAGAAGGGCGAGGGCGCGGCCGATTCGCTCCGGGTCGTCGAGGAGGTCGGAGAAGACGGCCACCAGCCCGCGGTGGCGGTGGCGCTCGCCCAGCTCCTCGATGGCGCGCACGAGGTCCGTCCCCCCGCCGGGGGCGGCGGCCTCGAGGACGGCCATCACGCCGAGCAGGTGCCTGCGCGCGGCCTTGGCGCGCAAGACTTCGTCCTCGCGCTCGGCGGCCACGGTGAGGCCCACGGCGTCCGACTGGCGCAGGAGCAGGTGCGCCATCGCGGTGGCCAGGATGCAGGCGTATTCCCACTTCGTGAGGGGCCCCTCGCCGAAGTCCATCGAGCCGCTCGCGTCCACCAGGAGGTGGGAGCGCAGGTTCGTCTCGTCCTCGTACTGCTTGATGAGGTAGCGGTCGAACTTCCCGAAGGCCTTCCAGTCGATGTGGCGCAGCTCATCGCCGGGGACGTACTGGCGGTGCTCCTCGAATTCTACGCTGAACCCGCTGGCCCGGCTGCGGTGGATGCCGCTCATGAGGCCGTCGACCACGTGGCGGGCGCGCAACTCGAGATTTGCGAGGCGGGCCACGACGAGGGGATCGAAGTAGCGGCCCGGCCCCGGGGCGGTCTTTTCGCGCAGCGCGGAGCTCAAGCCGCCTCCGTCGCCTCGGCGGGGGGTTGAACGGCTTCGAGAAGGCGCCCGATGAGGGCGACCGAATCGAGGTCCTCGGCCTGGCCGCGGAAGTTGACGAGGAGGCGGTGGCGCATGACGGGCTCGGCCAGCGCCCGCACGTCCTGAATCGAGACGGCGTAGCGGCCGTGGAGGAGGGCGCGGGCCCGCGCGCCCAGGATAAGGAACTGGCTCGCCCGCGGGCCGGCCCCCCATTCCACGTACTGGCGGACGAAATCGGGCGCGCCCTCGTCGGCCGGCCGGGTGGCGCGCGCCAGCGAGACGGCGTACTCGACCACGTAGGGGGCCGTCGGCACCCGGCGCACCAGTTTTTGGAACGCGAGAATATCGTCGCCGTCGATCACTTTCTTCAAGTCGGCCGTATACTCCAAGGTCGTCTGGGAGACGATCTCCTTCTCCTCGGCGAGGCTGGGGTAGTCGACCCTGATCTCGAACATGAAGCGGTCGAGCTGGGCTTCGGGAAGGGGGTAGGTGCCCTCCTGCTCGATCGGGTTCTGGGTGGCGAGGACGAAGAAGGGCGGCTTGAGAGCATGGGTCTTCCCGCCCGCCGTCACTTGATACTCCTCCATCGCCTGAAGGAGGGCGGCTTGGGTCTTCGGCGGGGTGCGGTTGATCTCGTCCGCCAGGAGGATCTGGGTGAAGATCGGCCCCTCGATGAACCGGTAGTCGCGCCGCCCCTCCAGCGTCTGATCGAGGACGTCGGTCCCCGTGATGTCGGAGGGCATCAGGTCGGGCGTGAACTGGATGCGGTTGAAGGAGAGCTGGATCACCTCGGCCAGGGTGCGCACCAGGAGGGTCTTCGCCAGCCCGGGAACCCCGACCAGGAGGCAATGCCCCCGCGAGAGGAGGGAGATCATGACGAGATCGAGAACCGCATCCTGTCCGACGATCACCTTCCCCACCTGCTCGAGGATGGACTCGCGCTTTCGGCCGATCTCGCGCGCCACCTCGACGTCCGCTTCCTCCAGGCTTCCGTCGCCTTCCGCGCCTACGTTCGGATTATCGCTCATGTCGCCTCACTCGCTTGCGGGAATGGCGCTCCGCTACCGGTCCCGCAGGGCGTGGAGCGCCGCCTTTTCGCGCTCTGCCTTCTCCTTCTCCCCCGCGGCGGCGTAGAGGCTCCCGAGGCGGGCGTGCGGCAGGGGATCGAACGGGTTGATCTGGATCGCCTGCTCCCAGGCGGCGCGGGCGGCGCGGGCGTCCTTGCTCATCTCGCTGACGAGGCCCAGATGGATATAGCTCACCCCGCTGTCGGGGTCGATCTCGAGCGCCTCGCGGATGTGGGCGCGCGCCTTCTCCAGCGCGCCGAGGCGAATTTCGATCCGCGCCAGGCGGTTGAGCAGGGAGAGGGAGTGGGGCTCATCGCGCAGGGCGCGCCGGTACTCGACCCAGGCGGCGCGCAGGCGTCCGCGCATGGAGATGCGGTCGGCCAGGCGCATCCGCCGGCGCGCGACGGCGCTCTTGAGGACGGCCAGGTCGATCACGTCCTCGTCGAGCGGCCCCTTGGGCTTGAGGCGGTGGCGGCGCACCCGGGCCCCCGGGCGCACCCGCAGCGTGAGGCGCTTCAGGTCCTCGCGCCAGAGTTTCTGGAAGCCGGCCAGATCAACGCCCAGCAGGGAGCGGAGGCCGGGCTCGGCGCTCTGGGCCGGACCGCTCCCCTCGAGCTCCACCAGGCTCTCCTTCCCGGAGGGCGCGCGCTTTTTGGCCGCCGCCTCCGGTCCGGCCGCCGCCTTGGGCTTCTCCCCCTCTCCCGCCTTCGCCTCCTTGGGCTCCCTCTTCGCTCCATCCCCCCTCTTCGCGCCGGCCCTGGCGATAGCCCGCAGGAGCCGGCCCAGGCCGCCCTGGCCCAGGCGCCGGGTGATGAAATCGGCGGCCGAGGCGGCCTCGGCGTAGGCGAGCTGCACCTCCTCGGGCGTGTCGAGGTAGATGAGGCTGGGCTCCATCCGCTCGAAGGCGATGAAGGCGCCCCGATCGCGCGCCCGGGCGAGGAGAACCT
>JAZGDQ010000411.1:0-4285 GCA_036477985.1 bacterium | reverse complement strand
GGCGAAGCACCGCGCCTCCATCCTCACCGAGTGCGACACCCACATCATCCGCGAGCTGCTCGATCCGATGGCGAACGAGGGGGTCATCGTCCTCCTGAAGGAGCTCGACAGCGACGACGCCCGCTATCTTCTCGGCGCCCTCGCCGAGGAGCGCGCGGACGAGATTCTGCGCCTGCGCGAGACGGATGAGGCCGACGGGGTCGATGACCTGATGGCCTACTCGGCCGAGACGGCGGGCGAGATCATGACGGATAGCTTCTTCAGCGTCTCCGAGGACGCAACCGTCGAGGAGGCCATCGGCGAGGTCCGCAAGGCGAGCGAGGTGGAGTACGTCTTCTACGTCTACGTCATCGACGAGAACATCCGCCTCCGCGGGGTGATCAGCCTGCGCCAACTCCTCCTCTCCGACCCCGGAAAGCCTCTCTCGGAGGTGATGTCCTCGGGCGTGTGGAGCGTGAACGTGGCCGACGACCAGGAGCACGTCGCCCGCCTCGTCTCGCGCTACAACATCCTGGCCATACCGGTGGTGGACGACGACGGCACCCTCGCCGGAATCGTCACGGTGGACGACGTCATCGACGTCCTGCGCGAGGAGGCGACCGAGGACATCCTCAAGATGGCGGGCACCCACGCCGAGGAGATCACATCGCTCTCGGCGGGGCGGATGGCCTGGGTCCGCTTCCCCTGGCTCTTCGTGAGCTGGGTGGGGGGCGTCTTCGCGGCGATCCTCATCGACTACTACTCGGCCGAGCTGAGCAAGGTGGTCGCCCTGGTCGCCTTCATGCCCGTCATCATCGGGATGGCGGGCAACGTGGGGACCCAGAGCGCGACCATCGTCGTGCGCGGGCTGGCGACGGGGCGGGTGGACCCCCAGGCGTGGCTCCGGGTGGTGTCCCAGCATGTGCTGGCGGGCTTCATCCTCGGCGCCGCCTACGGCGTCCTGCTCAGCGCGCTGGCCATCTTCCAGTTCGACTCGGTGACCTACCTGGGCCTCGTCGTCGGCCTCTCGATCTGCATCGTGATGACCCTCTCGGCCGTCCTCGCCACGATTCTTCCCCTCCTCCTCCACCGCTTCCGCCTCGATCCGGCGGTGGCGACCGGGCCCATCGTGACGACGGGGGTGGACGTGGTGGGGATCGTCATCTACCTCAACATCGCCCGCCTTCTCCTGTTCTAAGTCCGCCGGGAGCGAGGCCATGCCCCACAGCGCCGAGTTCCGCGTCCGCTACGCCGAGACCGATCAGATGGGCGTGGTCCACCACGCCGTCTTCTACGTCTGGTTCGAGCACCTTCGCACCGAGTTCTTCCGCGCCATGGGGATCCCCTACGCCGGCCTCGAGGCCGAGGGGGTCTTCTTTCCCGTCGTCGAGAGCGGCTGCCGCTACATGGGCGGGGCGCGCTACGACGGAACCGTCCGGGTGACGGGGTGGCTCCGACCCCCCCAGGGGGCGCGGGTGCGGATCGACTACCGGGTGGAGCAGGAGGGCGAGACCCTCGCCGAGGGCTTCACCGTCCACGCCAAGACCGACGCCGGGGGGCGGCCCGGGCGCATTCCCGAGGATCTGCTCGCCCGCTTCCGCGAGGCGGCCTCCCCGACCGGGGAGGGCCCGGACCTCCAGGGGTAGGGGAGAAGGAGGGCGCCCCGCCCCGGCGCCGCCGGCGTCTTGACGGCGGGGCCGCGCTCGCCGAAGATTTTCCCCGGCCCGGAAACGGTTTTTTGAGGAGAGCCCATGCTCGGCCCCTACGATCCGACGTCTTATGAGGCGAAGTGGCAGGCGTTCTGGGAGGAGGAGAAGATCTTCCTCGCCCCCGACGACCCGGGCGATCGGCCCCCCTACTACTGCCTCATGATGTTCCCCTACCCCTCGGGCGACCTCCACATGGGGCACGCCTGCAACTACACCATGGGGGACGCCCTGAGCCGCTACCGCCGGATGCGCGGCTTCGAGGTGCTCCACCCCATGGGCTGGGACGCCCTGGGCCTTCCGGCCGAGAACGCCGCCATCCAGGCCGGGGTCCATCCGGCCGCCTGGACCCGCCGCAACGTCGACAACATGCGCCGCCAGCTCAAGGTCGCCGGGCTGGCCTACGACTGGCCGCGCGAGATCTCCACCGCCCACCCGGGCTACTACCGCTGGACGCAGTGGATCTTCCTCCAGATGCTCGAGCGGGGCCTCGCCTACAAGCGCGAGGCGCTGGTGAACTGGGACCCGGTGGACGAGACCGTCCTCGCCAACGAGCAGATTCACGACGGCATCGCCTGGCGAAGCGGGGCCAAGGTGGAGAAGCGCTGGCTCGGCCAGTGGTTCCTCAAGATCACCGACTACGCCCAGCGCCTCCTGGACGACCTCGACGGCCTTGGCGGCTGGCCCGAGCACGTGAAGCAGCAGCAGCGCAACTGGCTGGGGCGCAGCGAGGGCGCGCGCATCGACTTCACCCTGGAGGCGACGGGCGAGACCCTCGCGGTCTTCACCACCCGGCCCGACACGGTCTACGGCGTCACCTTCATGGCGTGCGCCCCCGAGCACCCCCTCATCGACCGCCTCCTGGAGGGGAACCCGCGGGCGGAGGCGATTCGCGCGGCCGTGGGGGAGATGCGCGCCCAGAGCACGGCCGAGCGCATGAGCGAGGAGCGCGAGAAGGTGGGCGTCGAGACGGGCCACTTCGTCCGCAATCCGGTGAACGGGGACCGCGTCCCCCTCCTCGTGGCCGACTACGCCCTGATGGATTACGGAACGGGCATCGTCATGGGGGTTCCCGCCCACGATCAGCGCGACTTCCTCTTCGCGCGCAAGTACGGGATTCCGGTCAAGGTGGTCATCCAGCGCCCGGGCGGCGGCCTGCACGGGGACACGATGAGCGAGGCCTACCTCGAGGACGGGGTGATGGAGAGTTCGGGGCCCTTCGACGGCGCCCCCAACCGGGAGGCCTATCCCCGGATGATCGCCCACTTCGCCGAAAAGGGTTTTGGGGAGAAGACGATCAACTGGCGCCTCCGGGACTGGCTCATCTCGCGCCAGCGCTACTGGGGGGTTCCCATCCCCGTCCTCTACGAGGAGGACGGCGCCGTCACCCCCGTGCCCGAGGATCAGCTCCCCGTCGTCCACCCGCGGGACGTGGAGTTCACCGGGCGCGGCGGCAACCCCCTGGCGCGGAACGAGACGTTCGTGAACGTCGTGAGCCCGCGGACGGGAAAGCCAGCTAGGCGCGAGACCGACACCATGGACACCTTCGTCGACTCCTCCTGGTACTACCTGCGCTACATCTCGCCGCGGGACGAGTCCAGGGCGTTCGACTCGGGGAACGTGAACCGCTGGCTCCCCGTCACCCAGTACATCGGCGGCGCCGAGCACGCCGTCATGCACCTCCTCTACTCGCGCTTCTTCACCAAGGTGCTCTACGACCTCGGGCTCGTCTCCTTCGAGGAGCCCTTCGAGAACCTCTTCACCCAGGGCATGGTGTGCCGCACGGCCTACCGCCTCGCCGAGGGGCGCGGGCGGGTGTGGGTGCCCTACAGCGACGTGGACGAGGAGAAGCTCCTCGTCGCCCGCGACGGCCCGGAGGGGAGCGGCTACACGGCCGGGGCGGCCGTCCTGCCCGAGATGGCCTCGATGAGCAAGAGCAAGATGAACGGCGTCTCCATCGAGGAGTGCACCGGGCGCTACGGGGCGGACGCGGGCCGCCTCTACACCCTCTTCATCGGCCCCCCCGAGCGGGCCAAGGAGTGGCGCGACGACGGCCTCATCGGGGTCCACCGCTTCCTCCAGCGGATGTGGGGCGCCTTCCAGGAGCGGATCGAAGAGTGGCGCGGGGCGGCGCCCTTCTCGGGAGGTGGCGCGTCCCCTGGGGACGCGACCCCCGGGGAGGCGTCCCTCCGGAACGCCACCACCCTCAGCCCCGAGGGGCGGCGCCTGCGGCGGGACGCCCACGCGGCCCTCAAGGCCGTCGGGGAGGTCTACGAGCGCACGTTCTCCTTCAACACCGCCGTCGCGCGCATCATGGAGCTTTCCACCTCGCTGCGCACCGAGGCCGGGGCCGAGCCCGCCGTCCAGCGCGAGGCGGCCGAGATTCTCCTTCTCTGCATGGCGCCCATGGCGCCCCACGCCGCCGAGGAGCTGTGGGCGGCGCTGGGCGCGGGGACGGGGAAGGGGAGCATCTTCCGCGAGAGCTGGCCCGAGGTGGACGCGTCGGCCATCGCCGCCGAGGAGAAGGAGTTCGCCGTCCAGGTGAACGGAAAGACCCGAAGGACATTTTGGGCCCTGCCCGACGCCGGCCGCGAGGAGCT
>JAZGDQ010000410.1:0-2251 GCA_036477985.1 bacterium | reverse complement strand
GAAGGCGTTCGATTTTCTCCCGCTCCCTCTGGGAGAGGGTTGGGGTGAGGGCCGGTGGCATGTCAGTTCGAACGCCAGGGCATCTGCCCGAACCCCTCTCTTCCCTCACCCTACCCTCTCCCGGAGGGAGAGGGGAAAAAAGACAGCCCCTTCGAGAGAGAGGGAGAAGAAAAGGACTCCCGCATTAATTCAGCGCCCTTTTATGCTGCGATTCGGCTCAGCCAAAGGCCGCCCGCCCTACCACCGCTGAACCACCTTGACGGATTTCTCGCCTACCGCACGTCGGCGTAGTGGCGCGCGAGGGAGTCGGCCGGAACGCCCAGGGCGTAGAGGATGCCCAGGCCCCACCACACGCAGAAGCACCTCCACTTTCCCCAGACCTCGATGCGCCGCGCGCTCGTCGTAACGGGCTCCGGGATGAAGGCCATCCGCCCCTGCCGCCGCATCCGCCTGCAAAGGTCCCAGTCCTCGAAGAGGGGAAGATCCCCATAACCCCCGAGCCGCTCGAACGCCTCCCGCCGCACGAAGATCGCCTGGTCCCCGAAGAACAGGCCCCACCCGCGCGCGCGCGCGTTCGCGCTCAGGCTGATGAAGCGGCCGAAGAGGCCGCCCCCATCGAAGCGGTGGCGGAAGCCGCCGCCCGCCACCCCGGGGTCGCGCATCGCCTCCCCGATCCGCTCGAAGGCGCCGGGCGGGAGGCGGGTGTCGCTATGGAGGAAGAGGAGAACGTCCCCGCCGCAGGCCGCCGCCCCCGCGTTCATCTGGCGGGCCCGCCCGGGCGCGGAGGTCACCATGCGCGCGCGGCCCGCCGCCCGCGCGGCCGGATCGTCCCGGCTGCCGCCGTCGGCCACGACCACCTCGCGCCCCCCCTCGAGCGCATCGAGCAGGACGCCCAGCCGATCCGCGTCGTTCAGCACCGGTATGACGATGGAGATCTTCATGGGCCCTTCCTCTTCGGGGAGGCGTAAAGCCGCCCCATCGGGCGGGGCGAATGGGACATTTTCTCCCACCGGAGCCCGCGGGCCGAGAATTCCGTAGGGGAAAAATAACCGTATCCGTTGAACAATCAAAGGATTTTCGACTCACCCATTCTGGCATACGAATTGCCTCTCTCCAAGGCGGGGGGGGAGCCCCAGGCGTGCGCCATCCCCCGAGCCGGGCGCCCGGACAGAGCCGCCGCCCGCCCGCTTCCGGGGAGGCCGGAATGAACGGAGGAGGGATGAACGTCAAACGCATTCTCGCTCCCATCGACTTCTCCCCCAGGAGCCGGGAGGGCCTCCGCTGGGCGGTCACGATCGCCTGGAGCGCCCAAGCGGGGTTGCACACCCTCCACGTCGTCTCCCCCGGGGCGGCGGACGCCGACCTCAAGGAGAAGAGCCGGGACTGGGGCTCGATGCGCGCGGAGATCGCCACCCACTCCTACCTCCTGGTCGAGGAAATATGCCGGGAGCTTTCGATCGCCGGCCTCGAGCACCGGGAGCACGTCACCCTCGGGGAGGCGGTGGACGAAATCTTCGGCACGGTCATCCGCGAGCGCATCAACCTCATCGTCATCGCCGCCCACGGCCTCTCCGACGCCTCGGACGCCCTCATGGGGAGCGTGGCCGAAAAGGTGGTGCGCTTCTCGCCCGTCCCGGTCTTTTCGCTGAGCCGGGCGGCCATCTCCGTCGCGGCCTGACGCCCGGGCCATAGACAAGAGGGCAAGACCATTCTGGCGCCCCTGGACGGCTCCCCGGTCGCAGGGGGGATCATTCCGAAGGTCCGCGACCCCGCCCACGCCATCGCGAAAACGGCCGAGGAGGGCAAGTTCGACCTCATCGCCATGGCCACCCACGGGCGGACCGGCCTGCCGCGCCTCTTCCTCGGAAGCGTGGCCGAGGGCGTGATTCGGCGCACCCCCTGCCCGGTCCTCGCACTTCGAAACTCCGAATAGGCCCGGCCCGTCGGCCGGGTCTCGATTTCACCGGCCCTTGATCCCCCGTCCGGGGGATTTGTATATTGATGCGCTGCCCGCCGAGCCGCGCGAGGGCCCGGGCGCGCCGGCCGGAAACCCCGTAGAATCGAGACCGCCCGGATTCCCCTTTCGCCTCCCCCCATGGGCGCGGCGACACCCCGGCAGGCGAGGGAGAGAATCCCCTCGAGGAGAGCAGGCGTGGCCCGAATCAAGCAGGAGAGCCCGGTCAGGAAATTCGCGGCCGGCGGCGCCCCCCGCGCCCGCATTGCGCCGGGCGGGGGGCGACTCGCCCTTCTC
>JAZGDQ010000041.1:0-7168 GCA_036477985.1 bacterium | reverse complement strand
GCCGCCTGGGCGCGGGAGGAGCTTGGCCGGCTCGCGGGCCCCGGCCTCCTGGTGGCGAACAAGATGGACCTGCCCGGCGCGCGCCTGCCCGGGGAGGGGGCGGGGGGCGCGCCGCCCCTCGGGATATCGGCCCTGCGCGGGGACGGGATCGGGGCCCTGCGGGAGGAGATCGTCCGCTCCCTCACGGGGGAGGCCGGGGAGTCCGGCCCGGGCGGGCAGGCCCTCCTCACCCGGGAGCGCCACCGCGACCTCGTCGTCCGCTGCCGGGAGGCCGTGGATGAGGCCCGCGCGGCCCTCGCGGGGGGCGTCTCGCCCGAGCTGGCCGCGGTCCACCTGAACGAGGCCCAGGCCGCCCTCTCCGATCTGCTCGGGCGGAGCTACGGCGAAGCCCTCCTGGACAAGATCTTCGCCACGTTTTGCATCGGGAAGTGAAGAGGGCTCAAGCTTTTTGATGGCAAAACACAATATATAGCCCCTTCCTTTTGGCTAAAGCTCACGATATGGCCTTTTTTCCTTATTGTCAGCCATTTTAGTAAGAGCGGCTGTTAATTTAATTTTTCTTGATTTTTAAAGTAAGGCCTGGTATTGCTTTAGGGGGTGATAATAAGGAAACAACCTTTCGCGTGCTTTTCGAGATCTTGTCAAATTGCCTGGCGAAGACTGATCGGCCTCCGGGGAGCGTGTCAGTCCCTGGCCCGGGCAGGGGGTTGGGGAAAATGAAGAAAGAGGATTTCACAAAAGGCTCTCCGGGCCGCTTGGTGAAAATCCAGGGGGGAGCGCTGGCCTTCATCCCGGAGCCGCTCCCTCCGAGGATTGAGCCGACCAATGAGCTCATGGACGCCCTCGCGGAAGCGCGGGCCGCCCTCGGCGAGTGGGCGGGCATCGGAGGACAGTTCCCAGAAATGAGATTGTTGATTCGTCCCTTCCGTTTGAAGGAGGCGGAGGCGTCCAGCCGGATCGAAGGAACCGAAGCGGAATTGGACGAACTTTTCGTCCATGAGGCCGATCCTGCCAGCCGACCCGAGAAAGCCGATGCCGTGGAGGAGGTAAGGAATTATTTGGTTGCGCTCGATGTCGGCATGGAGCGCGTGAAGGAAATTCCTGTCTCCCTCCGGCTTGTGAGGGAACTGCACAAAAATCTCATGGAAGGCGTGAGAGGGGGGAACAAAGCGCCGGGCGAGTTTCGGCGCATTCAGAACCGGGTGGGCGGAAGCTCTTTGCGCGACGCCCTATATGTTCCGCCGCCGGTTCCGCAGATGTCGGAGTGCATCTCGGATTGGGAGAAGTTCATTCACGCGGACTCGGAAATTCAGCCCTTGATACGCCTCGCCTTGTTGCACTACCAGTTCGAAGCGATTCACCCTTTCATGGATGGAAACGGGAGAGTGGGCAGGCTGCTCATCCCGATTCTGATGTATGTTTGGGATCTTCTTCCGCAGCCGGTGCTGTATTTGAGCGCGTATTTCGAGAGGAACCGCAGGGAGTACTTCAGCCTTCTGCTCGACGTGAGCCAGCGCGGAAATTGGCGGGAGTGGATCTTGTTTTTTCTCCGGGGGGTCGAGGAGCAAGCGAGAGACGCGGCGTGGCGGGCGAGGAAATTGCTGGACAAAAAAGAGGAATTTCGTCAGAGGATCCGGGCCTCGGGATCCGCCACCGCCCTTCGCTTGGCGGATGACTTGATGACGCTTCCCATCTGCACCTCGCGGTGGACGGCGGAACGGTTGAGTGTTACTCAGGCGACCGCGATTCGAGCGATCCAAACATTGGAAGTTGCGGAAATATTGAAGGAGGAGACAGGCCGCCGCCGAAACCGTCGTTGGGTGGCGAGAGAGATACTCGACGTTTTGACGGAGGAGGCCCCTCCCGAAGTGATTGACCGCAAGCAGGCGACCCTGGTTTCGTAGTTTCTTTTTCAGGAAAGCGCAGCCCATGACTTTTCACTACGACGTGATCGTTATCGGCGGGGGGCACGCGGGGTGCGAGGCGGCCCTGGGGGCGGCGCGCATGGGCGCGCGGACGCTCCTCCTCACCATGAACCTCGACACCGTGGGGCTCATGTCGTGCAACCCGGCCATCGGCGGCCTCGCCAAGGGCGTCCTCGTGCGCGAGATCGACGCGCTGGGCGGGGAGATGGCCCGGGCCATCGACGCCACCGGCATCCAGTTCCGGATGCTCAACACGAAGAAGGGCCCCGCCGTCCAGGCCCTGCGCGCCCAGGCGGACAAGCAGGAATACCGCCTCTACATGAAGAGCGCCGTCGAGCGCCGCGAGGGCCTCTCCCTCAAGCAGGGCGGCCTGCGCCGCGTCCTCATCGAAGACGGCCGCGCGGCGGGCGTCGTGACCCTTCTGGGGGAGGAGTTCCGCGCCCCGGCGGTCGTCCTCACCCCCGGCACCTTCACGCGCGGCCTCCTCCACTACGGGGACCGGAAGATCGAGGGCGGGCGCGCCGGGGAGGGCGCCTCCGCGTGGCTCACCGATCAGCTCGCCGCCCTCGGCTTCCGGATCGGCCGGATGAAGACGGGCACCCCGCCCCGCCTCGACGCGCGCACGATCGACTTCGCCGCCCTCGCCATCCAGCCCGGGGACGAGCCGCCCCTCCCCTTCTCCTTCCGCACGCGCGCCATCGAACAGGAGCAGCTCCCCTGCCACATCACCTACACGAACGAGCGGGCGCACGATCTGATCCGCAAGAACATCCACCGCGCGCCCATGTTCAACGGGCAGATCGACGGCGTCGGCGTGCGCTACTGCCCCAGCATCGAGGATAAGGTGATGCGCTTCCCCGAGAAGCGCGCGCATCAGATCTTCCTCGAGCCCGAGGGGCGGCGCACCACCGAGATCTACGTGAACGGAATCTCGACGAGCCTGCCCGCCGAGGTGCAGCTCGGGGTGGTCCGCGCCATCGAGGGCCTCGAGCGCGCCGAGATGATGCGGCCGGGATACGCCGTCGAGTACGACTACGTGGATCCGACCGAGCTGCTGCCCAGCCTCATGACCAAGCGCGTCCCGGGCCTCTTCCACGCGGGCCAGATCAACGGAACGACGGGCTACGAGGAGGCCGCCGCGCAGGGAATCATGGCGGGGATCAACGCCGTGCGCCTCGCCGGGGGGGAGGACCCCGTTGTCTTGGGGCGGGAGGAGGCCTACACCGGCGTGCTGATCGACGACCTCGTGACGAAGGGGACGGCCGAGCCCTACCGGATGTTCACCAGCCGGGCCGAGCACCGGCTCATCCTCCGCCACGACAACGCCGACATGCGCCTCTCGGAGCTGGGACATCGCCTCGGCTCCCTCGGCGCGGAGGACTACGCCGCCTTCTCGGAGAGGCGGTCGAGATGCCTCGAGGCGGTGGCGTATATCGAGAGCGTCTCCATCAACCCGCGCTCCCGGGTGGCGGAGGCGCTCGCGGCGGAGGGCTCCGCCGCCCCGCGCAAGCCCCTCACGGTGGGCGACCTGATGCGCCGCCCCGAGGTGGGCCCCGAGCTCGCCGCCCGGGTGGACGCCCTCGAGGGCGGGCGGCTCGGGGAGATCTGGGAGGGGCTGGACAGGGAGTCGCGCCGCTTCGTCCAGGCCGAGGTGCGCTACAAGGAGTATCTCGTGCGCGAGGCGCAGCAGGTGGCCACCCTGCGCGCGGCCGACCGGGTGCGCATCCCCGAGGCGTTCCCCTACGCGGAGGTGAGCCATCTCACGGCCGAGGTGCGCCAGCGGCTCGAGGAGGTCCGCCCCCGGACCCTGGGGCAGGCGAGCCGCATCTCGGGCGTCACCCCGGCGGCGGTCGCGTTGCTCGAGGTTCATCTGCGGAAAGCCCGGGCCGCCGGCTAGGGGAGCGCTCCGGAAGGCCGGCCCGGCGCGTCACGCCGATCTCTCTTCCTCGTCGCGGAGGGCCGCGGTCATGCCCAGCCGCCGGACGCTCGCGGCGCTGCTCGTCGCGCTCGCGGCCCTTTTCGCCCTGCCCCGGGACGGAGGGGCGCTGCCCAAGGAGATAACCGGCCGGGACGGCGCGCCCATGGCGCTCGTCCCCGCGGGCGAGTTCCTCATGGGCTCGGACGCGGGCTGGGCGAGGGAGCGGCCCCGGCGGCGGGTTTATCTCGACGCCTTCTATATCGACAAGTATCCGGTGACGAACGCCCGCTACCGCGCGGCGGGAGGCCGGCCGAACCGGAAGGTCAGCCCCGGGTTCGCCGGCCCCGGCCAGCCGGTGGTGGGGGTGAAATGGCATGAGGCGAAGGATTACTGCGTCTGGGCCGGCAAGCGCCTTCCCACCGAGGCCGAGTGGGAGAAGGCGGCCCGGGGGACGGACGGCCGGAAATACCCCTGGGGGGACGCGTGGGATCCCGCGAAGCTCATCTACATGGAGAACAGCGGGGAGCGGCTTCATCCCGCGAAGCGGAGCTACAACACGAACGTGAGCCCCTATGGGGCGGTGGACATGACCGGAAACGTGTTCGGCTGGGTTCAGGACTGGTACGCCGGGGACTACTACCGCCGCGCCCCCTCGCGCAACCCGAAGGGCCCGGCCTCGGGCCGCCGGCGCGTGATTCGCGGCGGCTCCTGGTTCACCTCGGGCGCCTGGCACTCCCGGGCCGCGCACCGCCTCGGGGCGGACCCGGAGCAATGGAGCCTCGACATCGGAGTCCGCTGCGCCAAGTCCGCGGAGTGAGATCGTCCCGTTCGGCGGACCCTCGGGCGTGTACGGCCGGGCTCGCTAGATGGTTTTCGGTTCGGGCCGAGCCAAAACGACGCCGCCGATCTTCCAGGCGCCGTCCGGCTGGCGCTCCATGACGTAATAGGCGTTCACCGGAACGCCGTCGGGCCCCACAACCCATACCTTCTGGACGATCTCGCCCCGGAGCTCGCGCAGCTCGAGAAACCTCGCGCTCTGCGGCCTGTACACAGGCCGGTAGCCCCGCCGCACCATTTCCATGAAGCGCGCGGGCGTTCGGAACTGCGCGCGAATCGAAGGGGATGCGTAGGAAAAGGCGGCCGCCCCGTCGTCGCGCTGAAAAGCGGCCATCTGACCCCGGATCACCTCCCGGATCGCCGCCCCGTCCCCGGGGGAGAGGGGCGCTTCCTGGGCGCGCACCGGCCCGGGAGCGAAAACCAGGGCGATTGCGAAAGAGAACAAGAGGCTCAGCGCATAATGGCGCGGCATTGGAATTCTCCGGTTGGGCGCCGCACGCGGACTTCTCGGGCCGCGCACTACATCCACATTCCGGCGCGCTGCATGAGACTGTCGAGCCCGAATGTCACCCGATCCGGCGCTTCGACCGTGGTCATATGCCCGGCCCCTTCGATGATGTCGATGGTGGAGTCGGGCAGGCCCGCGTGGACGGCCTCCATGAGGGTGTAGGAGATGAGGGCGTCTTCCTTTCCGCTGATGACGGCGCAGGGGCAGGCGATCTCGTGCAGCCGCGGGGTCATGTCTTCCTTGCGGCGGATGGCGTCCACGGTCATGGCGATGCTCACGGGGTCCTGGGAGGCGATCACCTGGCGGGTGCGCTCGCCCGCCTCGGGATTCGCGGCCAGGAAAGGGGCCGAGTAGAGCTGGGGCAGGAAGGCGTTCGCGAAGGCGCCCGAGCCCTCGTCGACGACGAAGCGCATCGCTTTTATGCGCGCTTCCTCCCTGCCCGGGGGATCGGCCGCGGCGCGGGTGCTGACGAAAGCCGCCGCGCGCACCTTGAGGGGATAACGGACCGCCATCTCGAAGAGGGTGAACCCGCCCAGCGACCAGCCCGCAACGGCCGCGGAGGAGATGTCCACCGCTTCCAGAAAAGCCGCCGCGTCGTCGGCGAGCTGCTCCATCGAGATGGGGTCGCCCGGGGCGGGGTGCTTCGTCCCGCCGTGCCCGCGGAGGTCGGGGATGAGGAGGCGGTATTTGCTCTCGAGCGCCTCGGCCTGGGCGTCCCACAGGGTGTGGTCCTGGGGGAAGCCGTGGAGGAGGAGGAGCGGGGGGCCGCTTCCGCGATCCTCGTAGGCGATGTCGATTCCGTTCGCGCGCACGGATTTCATTTCGCTCTCCCGTTTCGGATTGGCACGGCAGCCGATTGAATCTTGAGGGCCGGCGGCGGGATCAGGGCTTTCGCGCCCAGGCCATCGCCGCCGGAATCGTCAGCTCGATCTCTCCGTCCTTCTCGCGCTTTTTAGCACCCTCGAGGATGGCCGCATCTGTTTTCTCTTTCGCCTCCGGCGTTTGCGCCTCGAGCAGCGCCCGCGTCCGCACGATGGATTTGTAAATCACATCCAGAACGTGTCCCGGGTCAGAGCACCGGAGCGCGGAGGGAATCTCCGCCGTCTCCGGCTCGACGAAGCCGGCGGACTCCAGAGCCCGCTTGCGTTCTTCGGCGCCGGCGAGTTGGAACATCGGCGGGCCCGCGGGAAGGGGCGCGTTCGGGTCCGCGTGCGCCTTAATGGCTTCCATGACAACCTGGAAAAACGTGGACCTCTCGGGAGGGCTCCAAACCGTGAAAGCGTAGCGCCCGCCGGGCGCGAGGACGCGATGCGCCTCGGCGATGGCCCGGTCGGGATGGGGGAAGTGCAGCAGGCCGCAGTTGCACACGACGGCGTCGAAACTCCCGTCCTCAAACGGCAGGTCCTCCGCGTCACCCTGGCGGAATTCGATTTCGGGGTTGCGCTTTCGGGCGTCGGCCACCATGGCCGCCGAGAAGTCGAGTCCGCACGCCGCCGCGCCGCGCCCCGCCGCCTCCGCCGTCAGCGCGCCGGGCCCGCAGGCCACATCGAGCAGTTTGATCCCGGCGCGGATGTTCACCGCATCCAGCATCGGCCCAATCGCCTGGACGGTGATGGCGCCGAATAGATCCTGGTAGTTGGCTGCCGAGCGCTCCCATCCGGCGTGCTCGAAATCCCTGAACGCTTGGGGATCGAATTCGGCGGTTTCGTTCACGGCGCGCCCCCACGCAGGGTGTCTGGACTCCGTGTGTTCCGGCGGAGGGGCATTGTCCTAGATAATTTTCTTTTGCGCCAGGGGGGGAGGCCTTGGTTTTCGGTTGAGGCGGATAAGCCGGAGGGAGGGCGCGCGGTCGCCGTCATGAGGCCCCAGAGCCAATTGATCTTTATGACCCATCATAGCGGCCACTCCCCAAACCGGTGAGTTATTCGCTGATGACCTTATCCGCCCATTCGACAAGAGAGATATACGTGGGGAGCGTTC
>JAZGDQ010000409.1:0-2641 GCA_036477985.1 bacterium | reverse complement strand
CTCACCGGCGGGGGGGCGGAGATCTTCGCCGAGCCCACCCGCTCGAAGATCTGCAAGGGCAAGGAGTCGGCCGAGGAGTGGCTCGAGATTCACCGCATCGCCCACGGCATGGGCCTGCGCACCACCGCCACCATGCTCTACGGCCACATCGAGAGCGACGCCGACCGGGTGGACCACATGCTCCGCCTGCGCGGCCTCCAGGACGAGACGGGCGGCTTCACCGCCTTCATCCCGCTCGCCTTCCACCCGGCGAACACCCAGATGTCGGACGTGCAGGGCCCGGGCGGCATTCAGGATCTCAAGACCTACGCCGTCGCGCGCCTCCTCCTCGACAACTTCGCCCACGTCAAGGCGTACTGGATCATGGTGGGCGTGCCCATCGCGCAGCTCAGCCAGCGCTTCGGGGTGGCCGATCTGGACGGCACCGTGGTGCAGGAGAAGATCTACCACATGGCCGGCGCCCAGACGCCCGAGGAGCTGGGTGTGGAGGAGATCCGGGGCATCATCCGCGAAGGCGGCCGCGAGCCCGTCGAGCGGGACACCCTCTACCGCGAGGTGGTCCGCGAAGGGGACAAATGGGCGGTCCTCGCCTGACACTGGGCACAGTCCCCTACCTCAACGGAAGGCCCCTCACCCTGGCGCTCGAATCCAGCGCCGCGGTGGACCTGCGCGTCCACCCCCCCTCCCGGCTCGCCCGGATGCTCGAGGCGGGGGAGCTGGACGCGGCCCTCGTCTCCACCCCCACCCTCTTCTCCCTGCCCGGCGCCCGCTACGCCCCCGGGGTGGGCATCGTGAGCGACGGCCCGGTCGGGAGCATCCGCCTCTACTGCCGAAAGCCCGCCGACGCCCTCGCCCGCGTGGGGCTGGACAGCTGGTCCCTCGCGGCGGCGAACATGACCCGCGTCCTCCTCAAGCGCAGGTGGGGCGTCTCGCCCGAGTTCGTCCCCATCGACCCCGAAACCCCGCCGCGGGAGGACGCCTCCCTCGACGCCTTCCTCCTCATCGGGGACAACGCCCTCCACGAGCCGCCGGGGGATTTCTACGTCCTCGACCTGGGGGAGGAGTGGCGCGACTTCACCGGCCTCCCCTTCGTCTACGCCCTCTGGGTGTTCCGCCCCGGAGTGGGAGGGAGGGCCGAGTCGCGGCTGCTGCGCGCGGCCAAGGAGGAGGGCCTCTCGCGCCGGGAGGAGATCGCGGCCGGCGCCCCGGAGCACGGCGTGGGGGAGGAGGAGGCGCGCCGGTATCTCACCGAGTGCATCCGCTACGACGTGGGCCCGCGCGAGGAGGAGGGCCTGCTGCGCTACTACGGCTATCTCGTCGAAGACGGCCTCGCGCCCCCGGGCTGGGAGCCCCGCCGGTTGCCCGAGGCCGGGGGCGGGGGGAGAATGAGCGCATCCACCACCGCGGCGCCCATGCCGGAGAAAGAGCCCATGCCGGATGACGAGCTGGCCTACGCGGGCATCCACGACCTCGCCGGGCGGATCCGCGCGCGGGATCTCTCCCCCGTCGATCTGATCGATAGCCTGCTCGGGCGCATCGAGGCGCTGAACCCGAAGATCTTCGCCTTCATCGAGGTGACGGCCGAGTCCGCCCGCGCGGCGGCGAAGGAGGCCGAGGCGGAGATCGCGGGGGGAAACCACCGCGGGCCGCTCCACGGAATTCCCTTCGGGGCGAAGGACATCATCGCCACCGCCGGCATCCGCACGACGAACGGATCGAGCTTCTTCCGCGACAACGTGCCGGCGGAGGACGCCGAGTGCATCGCGCGCCTCAAGCGGGCGGGGGCGATCCTCATCGGGAAGTGCAACACCCACGAGTTCGCCGCCGCGACGACCACCGTCAACCCGCACTACGGGACCACGCACAACCCGTGGGATCTGGACCGAATCACCGGGGGCTCGAGCGGGGGCTCGGCCGCGGCGGTGGCGGCCGGCCTGTGCCCCGCCGCGCTGGGCTCGGACACGGGGGGCTCCATCCGCAACCCGGCGGCGGTCTGCGGTGTCTTCGGCCTCAAGCCGACCTACGGGCGGGTGAGCCTGAGCGGGGTGTGCCCGAACGTCCTGAGCCTGGATCATCTGTGCCCGATGACGCGGCGGGCGCGCGACGCCGCCCACCTGCTGCAGGGCATGGCGGGCTACGCGCCGGGGGACCACACCTCGCGCAACGTGCCCGTCCCCGATTACACGGAGAACATCGAGGCCGGCGTCCGGGGGATGCGGATCGCCCTCTGCCCGGATTTCTACAACGGCGCCGAGGTGGACGCCGAGGTGGGCGAGGCCTTCGAGCGGGCCGTGGAGGCGCTCCGGGGGCTGGGGGCGGAGATCGAGACCCTCCCCTGGCCCCACTTCGAGCGGGTGGAGAGCGCCTTCCGGGGCATCGCCGGGGCCGAGTTCGCCGAGTTCCACCGCCCCTTCTACGAGAAGAATCCGGAGGGCTACGGGGCGGACGTGGCGGCCCGCATGGAGGCGGCGCTGGAGATCGGGGCGGGCGAGTACGTGCGCGCCCTGCGCGACCGGCGGCTCCTGCGCCGCGAGGCCGTGGCCTTCTTCCGCAAGGTGGACGCCCTGATCCTCCCCGCCGTCCCGAACGTGGCGCCCCCCATCGAGACCCTGATGGCGAGCGTGAACGGTGTGGAGTTCGA
>JAZGDQ010000408.1:0-6322 GCA_036477985.1 bacterium | reverse complement strand
GAGGCGCCGGCAGGCGTCCCGCATGGCGTCCACCTCGGCGTGGGCGGTCGGATCGAGCAGGGTGTTCACCTGGTTCCGCCCCGCGCCGACGACCTCCTCCCCCTTCACGATGACGGAGCCGACCGGCACGCACCCCTCCTCGTTGGCGCGCTTCGCCTCCTCGAGGGCGAGTCCCATGAAGTGATCGTGATCGAGCGCCACGGCAAATCCCTCCCTCGGCTCAGATCGGCGGAAACGTCCCCTTGATGGCGACCGGGGTCTTCTGGAACTCCTCGACGAAGCGCGCCGTGTTCCCGACGATGGCCTCGTAGATCCGCTCTCCCTTGCCGGCGCTGGCGAGGGTGGGGGCGCCGGCCGCCCCGTTGCCCGCGTTCGCCTCCCCCGCCTCCTCGATGGTCTGGGGGAAGAACACCTTAACGTTTTCGACCATGTTGGTCGCGTGGTCGGGCGTGATGAAGCGGCGCTCGAACTCCCCGACCGGCGCGATCCGGTCCTCGGCCCGCTCCATCCGGACCCGATCCCCGAACTTGTAGAGCATGAAGGAGGTCTCGGACTCGCACCCGTGCCCCACCCCGTTGGGCGGGCTCTCGCAGACCTCCCGAATCTCCTTGCCGGCGACCAGGGCGATGTCCACCAGCGCGACCGCCGCCCCGGTGACGTTGCGGACGCGGGTGACGGCGATCTGGAGCGGGGGCAGGTTCGCCACCCGGTGCCCGTTGATGACGAGGATGTGCTTGAACCCGTGACACACCAGGCTGTGGCAGGTGTCCTCCACCAGCCGGGTGAGGGTTTCGGGCCGGAGGGTGATGGTGCCGGGGAAGGCCATGTGGTGGGGCGACCAGCCGGGGTAGATCGGCGGGGCGATCAGGGCGTCGGCCCGCTCGGCCACCCCCTCGGCGGTGGCCATGGCCTCGGCGATGTCGGTCATGAGCGGGCAGTGCGGGCCGTGCTGCTCGACAGCCCCCACCGGGAGCAGCGCGGTGTCGCCGCGCTCGAGGTACTCGGCGACGTCCGGCCAGGTCAGCTCGTGGATCCACCGGCTCATTTTTTTCCCTCCCCCTAGGTGATGATCTCCCAAGCGCCGGCGTACTTGTCCAGCTCGGCCGCGCTGTAGGGGTCCACCTCGTGGTCGCGCTCGGGAATCTCGACGCGCTTCTCCTCCCCGCACAAGGCCGTGGTGAAGTAGCGCTGGCCCGTATCGTTGATGTTGGTGACGATGGCGCCCAGGCCGGGGTGCGCCCGGGCGATCTTGACCGCGGCGGCCACGTTGCAGCCCGAGGAGATGCCGCAGAAGATCCCCTCCTCGCGCGCGAGGCGGCGCGCCATCTCGAGCGATTCCTCCGTCGTCGTGGTGACGATGCCGCTCAAGAGGGAGAGCTCCAGCGCCCGGGGCACGAAGCCGTCCCCGATGCCCTCGATCCCGTGCGGGCCCCAGCCCCGCCGGCTCAGCAGGGGGCACTCCTCGGGCTCGACGGCGAAGAGGAGAACCTCGGGGTTTTTCTCGCGGATGAACCGGCCCGCCCCGCTGATCCACCCGCCCGTGCCCTGGGAGGCCGCCACGGCGTCCACCCGGCCCGCGAGCTGGTCCCAGATCTCGGGCCCGGTCGTGAGGTAGTGGGCCTCATTGTTGTCCAGGTTGTCGAACTGGGCCGGGACCCAGTACTCGTCGGCGTTGGAGGCGCGGATCTCCTCGAGCTTCTCGAGGGCGAGGTCCACGTCGCTCTCCCCGCCCGGGGTGAAGATGAGGTCCGCGCCGTAGGCGCGCATGAGCTTCTTGCGCTCGTCGCTCATCCCCTCGGGCATGACGACGACGCACGAGTAGCCCTTCACCGCCGCCACGAAGGCGCAGGCGATTCCCGCGTTCCCGGTCGAGCACTCCAGGAGGGTCATGCCCGGGCGCAGCTCTCCCCGCTCCTCCGCCTTGGAGATCATGTTGTAGTAGATCCGGTCCTTCAGGCTGCCCGAGGGGGAGTACCACTCGATTTTTCCGTAGATGTCGGGCCCCAGGTCCGCGCCGATCCGATTCAGCCGGACGAGGGGGGTCCCCCCGATCGCCTCGAACATGTTTTCCGAATAGCGCCGGAACGAATCCCAGGCGCGGCGCGTGAGGGCCATGCCGCGGTCCACTCCTTCGCGCGGGAGGGTCAGCCGCCCAGGCGGGGGATGATCTCCCCCGCGATCAGCTCCACCTGCTCGCGCTCGTATTTGTAGGGGACGAAGATGATGCGCTTCACCCCCACCTCGATGTGCGCCCGGAGCTGGTCCACGCACTCGTCCACCGTGCCGTAGACCGCGCTCTCCACCGTCGAATCGCTCCAGGAGGCGTAGTCCCACTCCGTCGTGAGCCATTTGTGGAAGGGCTCCTCCATCTCCGCCCGGGATTTGCCGACGAAGACGGGAAGCTGGTTGCAGTTGTCGAGCGATTCGGGGTCCTTCCCCGCCTCGCGCGCGAACTCTTTGACCTTGTTCCAGGATTTTGTGAAGGCCTCGGGGGTGTAGAAGTAGGTGAGCCAGCCGTCCCCCTGGACGGCCGCCCGCTTGAGGACGCGGTCCACGTAGCCCCCGACGAGGATGGGCGGGCGCGGCTTCTGGAAGGGCTTGGGGAACTGGACCGCGCTCCGCAGGTTGTGGGGGGGATATTCGGCCCGCACCGAATCCTCGAGCCAGAGCCGGGTGAGGATCTCGAGGTTCTGGTCCATCACCTTCCCGCGCTGCTTGAAGGGAACGCCCACGGCGTCGAACTCCCTCGCGTACCAGCCCGAGGCGACGCCCAGGATGAGGCGGCCCTTGGAGATCTGATCCAGGCTGGAGAGCACCTTGGACAGCACCACCGGGTTGCGCAGCGGGAGGATGAGCACGCCGGTGCCGAGCTTGATCCGGCTCGTGCGCGCGGCCACCGCCGTGAGCAGGGTGAGGGCCTCGACGATGGGGAAGTGGGGGTCCACCCCGAGCAGGGTGTGGTCCCACACCCAGACGGATTCGTAGCCGAGCGCCTCGGCGCGGACGGCGTAGTCGAGCAGATCGTCCGTGTCGGGCAGCTCGGGGAAGGCCGTGAAGTTCCGCATGGCCAGCCCGAATTTCACCCCGTCATCCGCCATCGGGTTTTTCCTCGAAACGTCGGGGGGGGCCTACTCCGCCCCGCACCAGTCGATGATGGAGAGCGCGAGCACCTTGGCCGCGTCAATCAGATCGTCCACCGCCACCCACTCGTTGTTGGCGTGCATCTGGGTGGTGGGCCCCGGGCCGAAGATCACGGTGGGGATCCCGGCGAACCCGTTCAGGAAGCGGGTGTCCGCCGCGCCCTGCCTGCCGGAGATCTCGGGCTCCTTTCCGGAGACCTCCTTGTAGTTGGCCGCGACCGTCTGGACGATGGGATGGTTCTCGTCGATGGCGGCCGCCTCGGCGTAGTAGCCCACGAATTTCACCTCGGGCGGGTGGTCCTTCATCCAGGGGTCGGCCTCGGCCGCCTCGCGCACCTGGTCCGCCAGGCTCTGCTTGGCGGCGTCGTGATCCTCGCCGGGCACGGTGGCGAGGCTCCCCTTCAGCAGGCAGGTGTCCGGGAAGGCGCTCGGGAAGCTCCCCGCCTCGAAGGAGCCCACCATGCAGGGGATCGCGTCGATGATGTTGGGGTAGAGGGGATGGGAGACCGTCTCGAGCCGCTTCTTTTCGAGGTCCGCGACCGCCTGGACGATCTTGTAGCCCAGATCGATCGCGTTCACGCCCTGGTAGCGGCGCTGGATGCCCGCGGGTTTTCCCTTGATGAGAATCTCGAACCAGATGCGCCCGATGCAGCCGGGCTGGACGGCGTTTTCGCTCGTCTCGCAGCAGATGCCGGCGTCCGCCGTGTAGCCGCGCAGGATGGTGTCGAGCGTCCCGTGGCCGCTCAGCTCCTCGTCCACGACGAAGTCGAGGATGACGTCCCCCTTGGGCTTGAGGCCCGCCGCCATGAAGCACTCGGCCGCCGTGATGATGGCCGCCACCCCGCTCTTCATGTCCGAGGCGCCGCGCCCGTAGATCCGCCCGTCCACCAGGGCGGCGGAGAGGGGGTCGCGCTCCCATGCGTCGCGCGGCCCGTTGGGCACGGTGTCGGTGTGCCCGTTGAGGAGGAGGGATCTCCCCCCGCCCGTTCCCTTGATCACGGCCACCACGTTGGGCCGCCCCTCGTAGCCGCGGGTGACGGGAACGTACTCGGGGTGCTTCTTCAGCTCCTCCCAGTCCGACTCCCAGACGTCCGGCTCGAGGCCGAGGCCGCGGAGGCGGTCCGCGATGAAGTTCTGGATCTCCCCCTCCTCCCCGGTGACGCTGGGGATGCGGACGAGCTTCTGGAGCAGATCGACGGCTCCCTCGCGCCGCGCGTCGACCTCCGCCAGGACTCTGGCGCGCATGTCCTCGTTCATGGACCCTCCCCGCTCCCGACTAGGCCGTGTAGAGGCGGTCGGGATCGATTTGCCGCAGGACGGCGAGCTCCTCCCCGGTGGGCGGCTCGGTGGCCCCCACCTCGGCGGGGACGAGGAGATCGAAGCCCGTGTTCTCTTGCACCTGATCGACGGTGACGCCGGGGTGGAGGGAGTCGATCCGCATCCGGCGGGTCTCCTCGTCGAAGTCCAAAAGGGCGAGATCGGTGATCACCCGGTGCATCCCGCCCACGGTGAGCCCCGAATCCGCCCGGCTGGAGCCGCCCCGCAGGAATCCCGGGCTCGTCACGAAGTCCACCTTCTCCACGAAGCGCCGCTTCTCGTGCAGCATGGAGACGAGCATCTTCGTGAGGCTGGCGATGTCGTTTCCGCCCCCCGTGCCGGGAAGGCGCACCTTGGGATTCTCGGCGGAGCCGATGAAGGAGCTGTTCAGGTTCCCGTACTGGTCGATCTGGGCGCCGCCCATGAAGCCGTAGTCCACGTAGCCGCGCTGGAGGAGGAGGAGCACTTCGGTGATGTTGACGAGCATGTTGGCGCGGCGCGTGCAGCGCTGCTCGTTGGTGGAGGAGGGGAGCTCGCCCGCGACGATGTGCGGCCCGATAGTGCCCCCCTCAAAGAGGATGGTGAGGGAGGGGGCGTGGAGGCGCTGGGCCAGGGTGGCCGCGAGGAGGGGGATGCCCACCCCGGCGAAGACGATCTGCCCGTCCTCGAGGATCCGGGCGCTCATGACGGTCAAGAGCTCGGCGGCCGTATAGGATTTCGTCTCAGTAGTCATAGATGCTGATCCCCCGGCGGGCGGCGTCGAGCAGGTGCGCCAGCCCGATCCGATCCAGGTAGTCGGTCCAGTCCTTCGGCTCATAGTAGAAGCGCTCGAGGTACTCCTTCACCCCCGCTTCGGGATCCTTCCGGGTGAGGTCGGCGTAGTGGTCCAGGTGGGAGAAGAGCGGCTCGTACATGCCGAAGCACTCGTGCGGCGCGCATCCGTAGGGGACCTCGACGACGGCGTCCACGGTGAAGAAGGGAATTTTCGTCTGGTCGGGCGCCCGGCGAATCTGATCGTTCGAGACGATGCGCTCGGTCGTGAGGATGACCCGGTTCGCCGCCATGGCGATGTCCTGGTCCATGAAGGGGAGGCCGTCGAACTGGGCGTTTCCGTAGGCGTCGCACCGCTGGACGTGGATGAGCGCGACGTCGGGGTTGAGGGCCGGCACGAGGATGACCTTCTCCCCGGTGAAGGGGCAGTCCATCTCGTGCAGCTCGTCCAGCAAGCCGGCGACGTCCGAGCCCATCATGGAGCGCATGGGCATGAAGGGGACGCCCATGGCGCCCGCCCGGTAGCGCAGGCCGATGGACATGTGGCTCCACTCGTCGTAGCGCGCCATCTTCTTCTCGGTGTAGAGGCGCATGACGCGGGAGACGCCCCAGACGATCCCCTGGCTGAACCAGCTCGTGAGGATGCGCCGGCTGATCCCGGAGGCGAAGAGGAGATCCCCTTCGGTCGAGACGATGCTCCGCGAGACGGTGAGGTCTTTCTTCTTGGCCCGGATGAGCGCCCAGATCATGGCGAGCGGGGTGCGCGAGAGGGTGCAGCCGCCGAGGGCGACGTGGTCCCCGTCGGAGACGAAGCGGCAGGCCTCCTCGAGGGAGACCACCTTCTCGTGCAGGCTGCGGTCCCGCGCCTCGGTGCGGTCCCGAAGCTCGGAGTAGGATAGCGTCACGGCGCGCTCGCTTGCGGAAAAGGGCAGGGGATTCGAGGGGAGGTCCCGCCGGCCTCAGGCCCTCTCGCGCCCGCTTGGGGGGGCCGGGTGAAAACCGATCCGCCCGGTGCGGCGGCTTTCCCCGTATGGCTCCTGTATGAGGGAAATTAAGCGTTCGCGGCCCGGTTCGCAACGGCGAATAACATATCC
>JAZGDQ010000407.1:0-2922 GCA_036477985.1 bacterium | reverse complement strand
GTCGGTGAGCTCGGAGGTGACGACCCGGATGCCGTTCTTGAGCTTGTCCTGAACGATCTGCATGGAACCTCCTGGTTTTGCATGAAATCCCGATTCCCCGCCTCCACATTAGCACAGCGGAAGCCGCTCCCGACACAGGCGGGGCGGGGGCGCCTCTTTGGAGCGGTGCGGCGGGAGGCGTGCGGGGAGGCGCGGCGTGTTGCGGGGCCGGGTCAGCGGGCGGAGGGGGCGCTCCTCACCCCGGCGAGCTGCTCACGCAGCCGGGCGACGGCGCTGTCGGGGCTGCTGAGCACCCTGGCCTCCACCTTCCCGGCGACGGCCGGAAGGGCCCGGGCCATCGAGAACTGCGCCAGGAGGACGACGCCGCAGGGCGGGCGCCCGGCGATCGCCTCGGCGATCAGCGCGTCGTGCGCCTCCGGCTCGCCCGCGTGGAGGGCGTCCAGGGCGCCGGAGACGAGACATCCCTCGACCTCGATCTCCCGCCCCCGCTCGGCGGCCATCTCGTCGAGCTCCTCTCGGATGGAGTCGAGAGAGGGCGCGAACGTCGCGGCGAGGAGGATCTTCGAGCCCGCGTCCAGGGCCTCCTCGAGCATGGCTTCGTTGGGCTTGAGGACGGGGATGTCCATCCGCGCCCGGGCGGCCTCGATGGCCGCGCCGAAGGCCGAGCAGGAGAACAGAATCCCGTGGGCCCCGCTGTCCTTCCCGCGCCGGGCGAGCCGATCGACCCGATCGAACAGGGCGGGGGTGAGCCCGCCGGCCTCGGCCAGGTCCCGGCTCAAGGACTCGTGCAGCAGGTTCAGCCTGTCGGCCTCGGGCCAAAGGCGCGCGAATGCAGCTTCGACGGGGGGGACGGCGACGCGGGTCGCGTGGATGACGGCGATGCGGACGGGGGCGTGATCGGATACGCCGCTTTCGTCTGACACGGGCGGACTCCTTTTCCACCGCAACATCGGCGCACGCCGGGACGGCCGGCGAAACCCGCAGGGAGCGCTGCCGGTTCTGGCCAGAGCCGGAATCCTACCCCTCGCGGGATATTCGCGCCACCCTCTCCGGGCCATGGCGCCCGGCCCAGGGCATGCGCCGGCGCGCGTCCGGCAGAGGCTTGCGCGCCGCCCCGAAAACCGGGAAAAGAAGAAGGGCGCGATTCCGGGAAACCGCGCCCTTTCACCATAATATTTGGTGCCGGAGAGAGGACTTGAACCTCCACGACCCGAAGGCCACTAGACCCTGAATCTAGCGCGTCTACCAGTTCCGCCACTCCGGCACGGGTTGGTTTATAGGGGGGGGCGTCGTTCCTTGTCAAGGATACGGCCTCGCCCTCCCTTCGCCGAAAACCGCGGCGGCGCGCCGGGGAGGCCCCAGTTGGAGCGGACGCTCATTCTCTACACCCGTGCGAACTGCCATCTGTGCGAGGAGGCGAAGGCCGAGGTGCGCTCCCTCTTCGGCGGGCGCCTGCGGGTGGAGGAGATCGACGTGGACGCCGACCCCGCCCTCGCCGCCCGCTTCGGGGAGGAGGTCCCGGTGGGATTCCTGGACGGGGAGAAGGTCTTCAAGTTCCGGCTCGACCCCCGGCGCCTGCGCCGCCTCCTCCGGCGGGCGGAACGGGGGGGAGGAGGAGGTGAAGAAAAGGGAGGAGGAGGATGAGCCCTTCCGCCTCCCTCTTCGGCTTCTACGGCCTCGTCGTCGCCATCTCCCTCTCGGGCGTCATGTCCCCCGGCCCCCTCACCGCCATCACCCTCTCCCGGGGGCGGCGCGACCCCTTCGCCGGCTTCTGGATCAACGTGGGCCACTCCCTGGCCGAGACCCCCCTCATCCTCGCCCTCATCGGCGGCCTCGGCCCCTTCCTGCGCACCCCCGCCCTCTTCCGCGCGCTCTCCCTGCTCGGCGGCGCCCTTTTGCTCTGGATGGGCGCGGGCCTTCTCCGCAAGCGGGCGGGGCCGGGCGAAAACCCCTCACCGGCCTCCCTGAAGGGGAGCCCCGTCCTCGCGGGCGCCGCCATGACGGCGCTCAACCCCTACTGGCTCCTCTGGTGGCTCACCGTCGGCCTCACCCTGATCGCCCGGGCCCGGGCCTTCGAGGCCGCCCTGGTGATGGTCTCCATGGTGGCCCTCCACCTGGCGTGCGATCTGGCGTGGGGGACCTTCCTCTCCTGGGCCGTCCACCGGGGGGGGCGGACCTTCCGCCCCGCGGTTTGGCGGCGGATCGAGCTGGGCTGCGGGGGGGCGCTCGTCCTCTTCGCCGCCTACTTCCTCTGGGAGGGGATAACGGGGGGGTAGGTCAAGGGAGGGGAAGAGAAGGCGGCTCAGTCCGCCGCCCGGGCTCAGTCCGCCGCCCGGAGGCGCTTTCTCCCCTCCTCGGCGTCCAAGCGGATCTGGGCCACAAGAGCCTCCGGGCCGGGGAACTTCCGCTCCTCGCGCAGGCGCGCGACGAACTCGACCCGGATCTTGCGGCCGTAGAGGTCCCCGCCCCCCTCGAGGAGGTGGGCCTCGACGGTGCGGTCCCGCCCGCTCACCTCGAAGGTGGGCCGCTCGCCGACGTTCGTCACCGCCGGAAGCCGGGGGGAGGAGCGCCCCTCGAGCCGGACCCAGCAGGCGTACACCCCGTTCGCCGGAACCAGGACGGGGGGATAGTCCACGTTCGCCGTCGGAATCCCGATCCGGCTCCCCCGGCCGTCGCCGCGCACCACCAGCCCCTCGAGGACGTGGTGCTGCCCGAGGCGGCGGGCGGCCTCCTCGACGTCGCCCTCGAGCAGGAGCCGGCGGATCTCGGAGCTGCTCACCCGGCGGCCCTCCAGGTTGTGGGGGTCGAGCACGAGAGTCTCGAAGCCGCAACGCTCCCCCTCGGCGCGCAGGAGGTCCACGTCCCCCGCCCTTCCCTTCCCGAAGCGGAAGTTGAAGCCGACCACCACGAGCCGCGCGCCGG